>NZ_JAUOQN010000002.1:0-198166 GCF_030547555.1 Salipiger sp. 1_MG-2023
GTGGCGATGAAAGCCGAGACAACACGACGGCTGCTCTTGCCGGCATGGGCCAGGGCATTTCGCTGGAAGTGAACGCGGCAGCGCTGCCAGGTGGTCGACAGGACACGGGCGGTGGCCGCCTTGATGCCCTCATGGGCGTCAGAAATGACCAGCTTCACGCCTGACAGACCACGCCGGACGAGGTCGCGCAGGAACTCAGTCCAGAAGGGCTCAGCCTCGGAGGCACCGATCGCCATGCCCAGCACCTCACGTCGGCCATCCATGTTGACGCCCACCGCGAGGGTGACCGCGACGCTGACGATGCGCCCGCCCTGGCGCACCTTCAGGTAGGTCGCGTCAATCCACAGGTAGGGCCATTCCCCCTCGATGGGCCGCGTCAGGAAGGCATCGACCCGGTCGTCGATTTCCTCGCACAAGCGGCTGACCTGGCTCTTCGAGATTCCGGTCCCGCCCATCGCCTGGACAAGATCATCCATGGCACGGGTCGATACGCCATGGACGTAGGCTTCCTGGATCACCGCTGTCAGCGCCTTCTCGACCGACCGCCGCGGCTCGAGGAAAGACGGAAAGTACGACCCGGTGCGCAGGCGCGGGATACGCAACTCGACGCTGCCTGCCCGGGTCTGCCAGTCCCGATCCCGATAGCCATTGCGTTGCGCCAGCCGATCGTTGCTCTTCTCGCCGTAATCAGCACCAGTCTTGGCGCCGACCTCCAGTTCCATGAGCCTCTCGGCCGCGAAGCCGATCATCTCGCGCAACAGGTCCGCATCTGCGCTCTTCTCGACCAGCGCGCGTAGGTCCATCATGGGTTTGGTCATCGGGTGTCGTCCTTGGTTCAGGTTGGTTCTCGCAACCCGACCCTACCGGGAAACCCGATGGCCACCGTAAGCTACACCACGTCTGGGGACGTCACCGGCGCCATCGCCATCCTCCTCCGAAACCCACCTGACCTTGCGCGCAAGATCGTCGCGGCCCGCTGATTTCAGGGCTGCACGCTCATGCGCCAAGACGCGCTCTTCACCGGCACGGCCGAGGGCGCGGTTTCGCTCGTCTCGTGCCGCGACATCGAATTTGCGGGCGATGTGCAGCATCTGCTCCAGCTCCTGCGGAGGAGGCTGGTTCGACAGCGTGGGCGGCGGCCCGATCCAGATCGGCCGCGCCTCCGCGAGGCCGGTCGTCGGGCGGTTGCCCAAGACCACGGACGCCCAGTCCGGATGCGACTGCATCCAACGCTGAACAGCATCCTCAAGCGAACTCTGATAATTGAAGGCAGGAGCAAGACCAGTCAGCCAAGGCTCACCTAACCCCTTGAGAACGGCGCTGATGTTCTGATGCTTGTACTCGATCGCTTTCTTTGAGCGATCGATCCGCTCCGCGAGTGTTCGATAGGATGCCGCCTTGTTCGGCGTGGCTCCCGATAGATCGTCGGCCAGCATCGCGAAGTAATCCGCGACGATCAGGTCGTTCTCTTGATCTGTCCAGGGCCCGTTCGACATTGCGCCAGGCTAGGGGCGGAAACTGCGTTTGTCATCAGAGACTTCGCGCAAAACTCCCAAGACATACCAACCACTACGCCGCCCGTGTCGCGCCTCTGACTTCATCGAAACAAGCCGGAACCAGCGAAACAGGGGCGCAACGCGATCCGGTCAGTTCATTGAAATGTATGGAGATTGTGAATCCGTCTCGCCGAGAGCGAGGGGCGGGTGGAAAGAGACGCTGGGCGTTAGGAGACTGATCTCACGCTGCAGGCTAGTCTCCGAAGGGCGGATGGTCCCTGCAAACCCCTTTGGCGCATAAAGAAAAAGGCCCCGCGAGGGACCTGTTTTCGGGTTTGCAATGTGCAAGTGGCGGAGAGGAAGGGATTCGAACCCTCGAGACGGTTCCCCGCCTACACACTTTCCAGGCGTGCGCCTTCGACCACTCGGCCACCTCTCCGTCGACCCGTTTAGCGGAACACATATCCCGGGTGCAAGGGCCAAAATCCTATAAAATCGGCCCCGGAGCACTGCTTCGGGGCCGGGGCGGCTTACATGTTCGGATAGTTCGGGCCGTCACCGCCCTGCGGGGTGGTCCAGGTGATGTTCTGGGCCGGGTCCTTGATGTCGCAGGTCTTGCAGTGCACGCAGTTCTGGAAGTTGATCACGAAGCGCGGGCCGCTGTCGTCCTCGACGAATTCATACACCCCCGCCGGGCAATAGCGTTGCGACGGGCCGGCGTAGCTGGCGTAATCGACCGCGACCGGCACCCCCTCGTCCTTGAGGCGCAGATGACAGGGCTGGCTTTCCTCGTGGTTGGTAAAGGCAAATGACACGTTGGTCAGCCGGTCGAAGGACAGCTTGCCATCGGGCTTGGGATAATCGATCGGCTTGTGATGCGATGCCGGCTCGGTCATCTGCGCGTCGTTCTTGCCGTGCTTCATCGTGCCGAACAGCGAGAAGCCCAGCACGTTGGTCCACATGTCCATGCCACCAAGGCTCAGCGAGCCCATCAGGCCGTAATGTGACCAGATCGGCTTGACGTTGCGCACCTTCCACAGGTCCTTGCCGATGTCGCCGTCGCGCACCTCGGTTTCGTAGGCAGTCAACTCATCGCTTGAGCGGCCTTCGGAGAGCGCGGCAAAGGCGGCCTCGGCCGCGGCGATGCCCGACAGCATAGCGTTATGGTTGCCCTTGATGCGCGGCACGTTGACCATGCCGACCGAGCAGCCCAGCAACGCCACGCCGGGCGCCACCATCTTGGGCATCGACTGATAGCCGCCTTCGGAAATCGCGCGGGCGCCATAAGCAACGCGCTTGCCGCCCTCGAGCAGGTTGGCGATCTGCGGGTGATGCTTCCAGCGCTGGAATTCCATGTAGGGGAACAGATGCGGGTTCTTGTAGTTCAGGTGCACCACGAAGCCGACGTAAACCTGATTGTTGTCGAGGTGATAGACGAACCCGCCGCCCCCGGCGTTCGATCCGAGCGGCCAGCCCATGGTGTGCTCGACCCGGCCTTCCTGATGCTTTTCGGGGTCGATCTCCCAGATCTCCTTCATCCCGAGACCGAATTTCTGCGGGCATTTGCCATCCGAGAGATCGTATTTGGCGATGACCTCTTTGGACAGAGAGCCGCGCACGCCTTCGGAGAGGAAGACATACTTGCCCAGCAGTTCCATCCCCGGCTCGGTGTTGGGCCCATAGCTGCCGTCGGGCTCAAGACCGAACACCCCGGCAACGACGCCCCTGACCTCGCCGTTCTCGCCATAGACCAGCTCGGAGCAGGACATGCCGGGGAACACCTCGACGCCCAGTTCCTCGGCCTGCTCGGCCATCCAGCGGCAGACGTTGCCCATGGACACGATGTAATTGCCATGGTTCGACATGAATTTGGGCATCGGCCAGTGCGGAATGCTCATTTTGCCCGCTTCACCCAGCAGGTAGAACTTGTCCTGCGTCACCGGCACGGTGATCGGCGCGCCCTTGGCTTTCCAGTCGGGAATCAGCTTGTTCAGCCCGCAGGGGTCCAGCACCGCGCCCGACAGGATATGGGCGCCAACTTCGGACCCCTTTTCCAGCACGACCACGGACAGATCCGCATCCAGCTGCTTGAGCCGGATCGCCGCCGACAGGCCTGCAGGCCCTGCGCCGACGATCACGACATCGTATTCCATGCTTTCTCGCTCGATCACGCTCATCTGGCTTCCTCCGGGGGTCTTCTGCTGCGACCCGAAGGCGCGCGCAATATTATTTCAAAAAAGACCTAACGCGGCGATGCGGCATTGGTCAATGCATCCGCAGCGTCGTTGCGCAAAGCTCCTGCACCGCTAGGATTGCTGCGACAAGGGCGACAAGCTGCCAAGCCACTTGAACAGATGTACCTGCGCACGCTATGTGCGTATGCTAGACTGAAATGCACGAACCGTACGTTCAGGAGCCGCCTCCTTGGAAAAGATACTGATCACCCGCGCGGGTTTCACCGCGCTTGAAATCGAATTGAAGAAGCTCAAGTCCGTGGAGCGCCCGTCCGTGATCCGGGCGATCGCCGAGGCGCGCGAGCTTGGCGACCTCAAGGAGAACGCCGAATACCATTCCGCCCGTGAAAAGCAGGGCTTCATCGAGGGCCGCATCAAGGAGATCGAGGCGATCATCAGCCTCTCCGAGGTGGTGGACCCGGCCAAGATGTCCGGCCCGATCAAGTTCGGCGCCACCGTGTCGCTGGTCGATGAAGACACCGACGAGGAAAAGACCTGGCAGATTGTCGGCGAACACGAAGCCAGCATCGAAAAGGGTCTTCTCAACATCAAATCGCCGATTGCCCGCGCCCTGATCGGCAAGGAAGAAGGTGACAGCGTCGAGGTCCGCACCCCGGGCGGCGAGAAAAGCTACGAGATCCTCAGCATCTCTTACAAGTAGGGTCTGGCCATGGCCGACAGCAACGATCTTCGCAAGACCCCGATCGGGATCTATGATCCGGCGGAGAAACGCGGCCCTGCCGCAGTAGACATCACGGCGCTGCTGCTCAGCGTCTTGTGGCTGCTGCTGTCGGGGGCGTTCTTCTTGCTGTACGGCGGCGAAGGGGTCGACGGGCTGCGCTTTGTGCTGACGGTGATGGTGGTGTTCCTGCCGGTGGCGATGATCTGGGTCGCGGCCAGCACCATGCGCGCGGCGCGGGTGATGCGCGATGAAAGCGCCCGGCTGCACGCGGCCATCGACGCCATCCGCGCCGCCTACCTGACGCAGGCGCAGACCGGGCGCACCGAACCGCAGGGCGGAAACATCGCCCGCAAGCTTGACGAGCTGGTCGCCTCGCAGCGCAAGACCGAAGCCACGCTGGCGATGATCACCTCGCAGCGCGCGGTCGACAGCGCCGCGCCCGCTGCCCCCGCCCCGGGGCAACCGCAGCCCGAGGATCAGGCGACGCTGTCGCTGGGCACACCTGCCGATGCGCTGCAACCGCCGCTGCCCAACAGCGATCTCATCCGCGCGTTGAATTTCCCCGAAACCGCCGAGGATGCAGAAGGGTTTGCCGCGCTGCGCCGGGCGCTCAAGGACCGCCCCGCTGCGCAGCTCATTCAGGCCGCGCAGGACGTGCTGACGCTGCTGTCGCAGGATGGCATCTACATGGACGATCTGCGCCCCGATCTGGCCCGCACCGAGATCTGGCGCGCCTTTGCCGCCGGTACGCGCGGGCGCGAGATCGCGGCGCTTGGCGGCGTGCGCGATCGCGCCTCGCTGGCGCTGACCGCCGGGCGCATGAAGCAGGACCCGATCTTTCGCGATGCGGCGCATCATTTCCTGCGGCTGTTCGACCGCGCGGTGGCGCGCTTTGCCCCCGAGGCAAGCGACGCCGAACTGTCCGAACTGGCCAACACCCGCTCGTCGCGGGCCTTCATGCTGCTGGGCCGGGTCGCGGGCACCTTTGACTGACACTCACATCAGCTGAACGCATCAAAAGCCCCGTGCCCCGGACAGGGACGCGGGGCTTTGGCGTTTGGACGATCAGCCCAGCAGACGGCGGGCGATCACCTGCGCCTGAATTTCGGCGGCCCCTTCAAAGATGTTCAGGATGCGGGCATCGCACAGGATGCGGCTGACCTTGTATTCCAGCGCAAAGCCGTTGCCACCATGGATCTGCAACGCGTTGTCGGCATTGGCCCATGCCACGCGCGCACCCAGCAGCTTGGCCATCCCCGCCTCGAGATCGCAGCGGATGCCCTCGTCTTTCTCGCGGGCCGAGAAATAGGTCAGCTGGCGCGCGATCATGATCTCGACCGCCATCATCGCCAGCTTGCCCGACACGCGCGGAAACTCGATAAGCGATTTGCCGAACTGCTTGCGATCTTCGGCGTATTGCATGCCGACATCCAGCGCCGATTGCGCCACACCGATGGCGCGGGCGGCGGTCTGGATACGGGCGGATTCGAAGGTCTCCATCAGCTGCTTGAAGCCCTTGCCCTCTTCGCCGCCCAGAAGGTTCTCGCCCTTGACCTTGAAGCCGTCAAAGCCGAGCTCGTATTCCTTCATGCCGCGATAGCCGAGCACCTCGATCTCGCCGCCTGTCATGCCCTCGGTGGGGAACGGGTTGGCATCGTCGCCCGGCGTCTTTTCCGCAAGGAACATCGACAGGCCCTTGTAATTGTCGCTCGACGGATCGGTGCGGGCCAGCAGCGTCATGATATGCGTGCGCGCGGCGTGGGTGATCCATGTCTTGTTGCCGGTGATGATCCAGTCGCCATTGTCGTCCTTCACCGCGCGGGTGCGCAGCGCGCCAAGATCCGAGCCGGTGTTGGGTTCGGTGAACACCGCCGTGGGCAGGGTCTCGCCCGAGGCCAGCGCCGGAAGCCATTTCTGCTTCTGCTCTTCGGTGCCGCCCGCAATGATCAGTTCGGCGGCGATTTCCGACCGGGTGCCCAGCGAGCCGACACCGATATAGCCGCGCGACAATTCCTCGGACACCACGCACATCGACGCCTTGGACAGGCCGAAGCCGCCGTATTCCTCGGGGATGGTCAGGCCAAAAACGCCCATCTCGGCCAACTCCTCGATGATCTCCATCGGAATCAGCTCGTCCTTGAGGTGCCAGTCATGGGCAAAGGGTTCCACCTTGTCGACGGCATAGCGGCGGAACTGCTCGCGGATCATTTCCAGCTCGTCGTCGAGCCCGGCCTTGCCCACGGTAATCTCGGCCGAGCGTTCCTGCATCAGCTCGACCAGCCGACTGCGCGCGCCCTGCGTGTTGCCGCGCGCCATCAGCAGCTCGACCGCAGGGGTGCGGAACCCGGCCAGCACGTCCGGCGCAAGGCCCAGATCGCCAAGGCGCACCATCTCGCCCTGATTCATCTGAATGCCACCGGCGATCTGGCTGAGGTATTCGCCAAAGGCGATCTGCTGGATGATCTGTTCGATCTCGCCAAAGCTGGCCTCGGAGGTCAGCTTGTTGGCCCAGTACTGCATCTGGCGCAGGGATTCGACATAGGTGGCCAGCCACGCAAGGCCATGGGCCGCGAACTGGTTCGCTTCGACAAGGCGGCTCGACACGCGCCCGCCGTCTTCGGTCATGGCCCGTACCGAGGCGCGCGCCGCCTCCAGAACCGCCTCGGCGGGGGCGATGGCCGCATCGGTGAGGCTCAGCAGATCGTCCAGCAGGATGCCCTGGCCCATTGCCAGGTCGGCTCCGTCATGTGCCATGATTCATGTCCTTCCTCTAGGGTCGCACCGGGGATAGCTACTTTGCAGTTGCAGCGCAATAAAAATTCAAGTGAGTATAGTCATGGGTTCTATTATTTCGCGGTCGATTTCGGAGGCGCGCGGATTCTGCCCATGTTAACAGCGGGCCATGGACAGTATACTTACTCTGATTTCGCCCTCCCTGCTTGCGCTTTCTTTCGCCATTGCAGCACTGGCGGGTCTCGTGAAGGGCATGGTCGGCTTCGCCATGCCGATGATCCTCATCTCCGGTCTGTCGAGCTTTTTGCCGCCAGAGCTGGCACTGGCCGGGCTGATCCTGTCGGCTCTGGCCACCAACGCGGTACAGGCGTTGCAGCAGGGCTGGCGCGCAGCGATGGCGTCGATGCAGCGCTTCGGGCTGTTCCTTGGGGTGGGGCTGGTGTTCCTGCTGCTGTCCTCGCAGCTGGTGGCGGTGCTGCCGGCGAATGTGCTGCTGGGAATGATCGGTGCGCCGGTGGTGTTGTTCTGCGTGATGCAACTCGCCGGCTGGAAGGCGCATCTGCCCAATGGCCCGAGCCGCCCCATCGAGGCGGCGGTTGGCGCAATCGCCGGGTTCCTCGGTGGCATGTCCGGTGTCTGGGGGCCGCCCGTGGTGGCCTATCTGACGGCGATCGACACGGAAAAGCGCGAACAGGTGCGGGTTCAGGGGGTCATCTACGGGCTGGGCGCGGTGGCGCTGACCGGCGCGCATGTCACCTCGGGAGTGCTGAACGCACAGACCGCCCAATTCTCTGCGCTGCTGCTGATTCCGGGGCTGACCGGCATGTGGCTGGGCATGAAGGTGCATGACCGCATCGATCAGGCGCTGTTTCGCAAGATGACGCTTTGGGTGCTGCTGCTAGCGGGGTTGAACCTGCTGCGCCGGGCGTTGATGGGTTAATAGCGCGGATCGTCCAGCGTATCGGAGAACCGCCGTGGCATCAGCGATTGCTGGAACCATTGCACGAAGCTGTAGATCGAGAACACCGGCAGCCCGGTGACCCGGCGCACATCCGCCGCGTAAGGCACCATATTGGTGCATTCCAGCACGATCGCGCCCAGCTCTGGGTGCGCCGCGTGAAAATCCCGGGCTGCGTCGATCATGTCGGCGCGGCAGGCGGCAAAGTCGATCTCCAGCTCATCCCCAAGGATCGCCCGGGTGAACTCTCGCCCGCCCTCGGTGCCCCAGACGGGCGTATCGAGCGGCACGTTCGCCGCCGCCAGATGCCGGTCGGTCAGCGTGGATTTTGAGATCGTCAGGATGCCCGCCCGCTTGCCCGGCGGCAGCATCGCCTGCACCATTGGCACCTGCATCAGCGACGAGGTCGCGACCGGCACCGGCACGGCGCGGGCGATCTGATCCTGCACGATGGCCAGAAAGCCGCAATTGGTGGTGATGCCGTCACAGCCATGCGCCACCAGATCCTGCGCCTGTTCAATGAACAGATCCACCAGCACCCGCGCATCCTGCCGCACCACCCTGTCGGGCGAGGCGCCGCGCACTACCCGGTATTGCACCGGAAAAGGCCATGTCAGCGCGTTGCCCATATCGCCGGGAATGCGCGGAAAGCGCGTTTCCAGCATCAGAATGCCAAGGGTCGCGCCAAAGACGGTCTTGCCGCCGTGGGTTGTCTGCATGGTGCCGGGCCTTTCTGGTTCGTCCCGGCAGAACGCGCCCGCCTCGCGGCCTTGTCAAGAGCGTCAGAACGCCTGCGCCGCCTTCACCGCGCGCTTCCATGCCGCGTATTTGTCCTCGCGGGTGGCGTCGTCCATCGCGGGGTCGAACTGGCGCTCCAGCTCCCATGTCTTGGCGAAGCCGTCCATGTCGGGGTAAAGACCCGCCCGTTGGCCCGCCAGCCACGCCGCGCCCATGGCGGTGGTCTCCAGCACCTTGGGCCGGTCGACAGCCGCCCCGGTGATATCGGCAAGGAATTGCATGGCGAAATCACTGGCGCTCATGCCGCCATCGACCCGCAGCGTGGGATCGTCGGCATCGGATGACCAATCGGCGTGCATCGCATCCAGCAGATCTCGGGTCTGGTAGCCGACCGATTCCAGCGCCGCGCGGGCCATTTCGGCCGGGCCGCTGTTGCGGGTCAGGCCAAACACCGCCCCCCGGCATTCGGCGTTCCAATAGGGCGCGCCAAGCCCGGTGAAAGCCGGCACCATGACCAGAGATTGCGACGGATCGGCGCTTTGCGCCAGCGGCTGGGATTCAGACGCGCTGCGGATGATCTTCAGCCCGTCGCGCAGCCATTGCACCACCGCCCCGGCAATGAATATCGACCCTTCCAAAGCATAGGTCCGCTTGCCATCGAGCTGATAGGCGATGGTGGTCAGCAGCCGGTTCTTCGATGTCACCATCTCGTCCCCGGTATTGAGCAGCGCGAAACACCCCGTCCCATAGGTGGATTTGAGCATTCCGGGCCGGAAACACGCCTGCCCGATGGTCGCCGCCTGCTGATCGCCAGCGATGCCCAGAATCGGGATCTCGGCCCCGAACAGATCCGCCCGCGCCATGCCGAAATCGGCGGCGCAATCCTTGACCTCGGGCAGCATCGACATCGGGATGCCCAGCATCTCACACATGGTCGAGGACCAGCGCCCGTGGCGGATGTCGTACAGCATGGTGCGCGCGGCGTTGGTGGCATCGGTCACATGCACATGGCCTTCGGTGAGGTTCCACACCAGCCACGAATCGACGGTGCCAAAGGCCAGCTCGCCCGCTTCGGCCCGCGCCCGCGCGCCCTCGACATTGTCGAGCAGCCAAGCAACCTTGGTGGCCGAGAAATACGGGTCGAGCAGCAGCCCGGTCTTGCGGGTCACCGTTTCCTCATGGCCCTGCGCCTTGAGCTTCTTGCAGAAATCAGAGGTCCGCCGGTCTTGCCAGACGATGGCATTGTGGATCGGCTTGCCGGTCTTGCGATCCCAGACCAGTGTGGTTTCGCGCTGGTTGGTGATGCCGATGCCGGCAATGTCGCGCGCCCTGACGCCGTGCTTTTCCATCACCCCCCGGCAGGTGGCCGCCGTGCTGGTCCACAGATCCATACAATCATGTTCGACCCAGCCTGAATCGGGGTAATGCTGGGTGAATTCTTCCTGACTGACGGCGGCGATCTTCAGAGTCTCGTCGAACAGGATCGCCCGGCTCGACGTGGTGCCTTGATCGATGGCGAGTATATAGCTCATTGCGGTCTCCCCCCTTCAGACCCGTGCGCGACGGGCATCCATATAGTCCCCAAGCCGTGCCAGCCCCTCCTCGGGCATCGACAGGCCAAGCTTGGTGCGCCGCCACAGCACGTCCTGCGGCGTGCGGGCGTATTCGCGATCCATCAGCCAGTCTACCTCGGCGGCGGTCAGGGTCGCGCCGAAATCCTCTCCAAGCGCCTCGGCCTCGGTCGAGACCCCAAGGATCGCCCGCGCGTCGGTGCCATAGGTTCGCACCAGCCGCCTCGCCCAGCGCTGATCAAGGAACGGATGTGCCTCACGCAGCGATGCGATCAGCGCGGCCACCCCGTCGACCGGGAAATCGCCGCCGGGCATCGACGCCTCGGCGGTCCATTTTTCGGTGCTGCGCCCGAGCGCGGCGTCGATCTTATCGAGCGCGCTTTCGGCAAGGCGGCGATAGGTGGTGATCTTGCCGCCAAACACGTTGAGCATCGGCGCGCCGCCGCTCGCCTCGACCTTGAGCGTGTAATCCCGAGTCGCCGCCGTGGCGCTGCTGGCGCCGTCGTCATATAGCGGGCGCACGCCGGAATAGGTCCAGACCACATCCGCATCGCTCAGCTGCTGCTTGAAGTAATGATTGGCGAAATTGATCAGGTAGGATTGCTCTTCGGGGGTGCAGACCGGTGCCTCGTTGGCATCCGTGTGCTCGGCGTCGGTGGTGCCGATCAGGGTGAAATCCTGTTCATAAGGGATGGCAAAGATGATCCGCCCATCGGTGCCCTGAAAGAAATAGCACTTGTCGTGATCGTAAAGCTTACGCGTGACGATATGCGAGCCGCGCACCAGCCGCACGCCTTCGCGCACGTTCAGATGCACCTTTTCGTGAATGATGTCGCCAACCCACGGCCCGCCCGCGTTGATCAACATCTTGGCATAGCGGGTCTGCGTCGCGCCGGTTTCTGTGTCCTGCAGGTCGATCCGCCATTGCCCGTCTTCGCGGGCGGCAGAGAGCACCTTGCTGCGGGTCAGGATCTGCGCGCCCCGCGCTTCGGCGTCGCGGGCGTTGAGCACCACGAGCCGCGAATCCTGTACCCAGCCATCGGAATATTCATAGGCCGTCTCGAACCGGTCCTGTAGCAGCGCCCCCTCGGGGGCGCTGCGCAGATCCAGCCGCGCCGTTCCGGGCAGGATCTTGCGCTTTCCCAGATCGAGATGGTCGTACATGAACAACCCAAGCCGGATCAGCCACGCCGGGCGCCGCCCCTTCATCCACGGCATCACCGTGGTCAGCAGCTTTGAGGTCGGCGTGTCGTTTTCAAAGCGCATCGAGGGGTGATAGGGCAGCACGAACCGCATCGGCCAGGCGATGTGGGGCATGGCGCGGATCAGCACCTCGCGTTCGGCCAGCGCTTCGTGCACGAGCCGGAATTCGAAATATTCCAGATAGCGCAGCCCGCCGTGGAACAGCTTTGTCGACGCCGACGAGGTCGCCGAGGCCAGATCGTTCATCTCGGCCAATGTCACGCTATAGCCGCGCCCGACCGCGTCGCGGGCAATGCCGCAGCCATTGATGCCGCCACCGATGATGAAAAGATCGCTCGGATCCGTGGTCTGGACACTCACGCGCGCCTCCTTTCGATTGTTGCACATCCTTGATGCCAAGCGCGGGCGCAGGTCACAACTGCCGCACGCAGGATTTCGCAGGTTCGCGCCGCGATCTAGCCCGCAGCGCGCGACAATCGAGCCCTGCCGTCGCGACGGCATGCCACGCGGGCCTGTGTCTTGACACTCCGGGGCCTGCCGCCCATGAAGCCGAGGCGCATTTTGCGCATCAGACTGCGTGAAATCAGGGGCTGAGCTTCATGGCGAAAGAGAAAGAACAGGGCGGCATCGTCGAGACCATCAAGACGGTCGTCTATGCGCTGCTCATCGCGGGCATCTTCCGGACGCTGTTCTTTCAGCCCTTCTGGATTCCGTCCGGGTCAATGAAGGACACGCTGCTGATCGGAGATTTCCTGTTCGTCAACAAGATGACCTACGGCTATTCCTACGCCTCCTGCCCGTCGATCCGCCTGCCGCAGATCGGCATCGACATCGACGCAAAAGACCTGTGCGGCTGGATGGGCGAAGACGGGCGGTTCCTTGGATCAGAGCCGGAGCGCGGCGATATCGTGGTGTTCCGCCACCCGGTGCACGGCTCGGATTTCATCAAGCGCCTGATCGGCCTGCCGGGAGACCGGATTCAGGTCAAGGAAGGGCTGCTCTATATCAATGACGAGCCGGTCAAGGTCGAGCCGAACGGCCTGTTCACCGAAACCGCCGCACCGCAGGGCCCGCAGCAGCTGCGCCCGCGCTGCGCAAACGGGCCGGTCGGCACCGGCGGGCTGTGCGAAAAGGAACGCCTGACCGAAACCCTGCCGAACGGCGTTTCGCACGACATTCTGAACATCGCGATGCAGGGGTCGGACAATACCGGTGTCTACACCGTGCCCGCTGGCAAGTATTTCATGATGGGCGACAACCGCGACAATTCTTCCGACAGCCGCGTGCCCAATGCTGCGGGCGGCGTCGGTTTCGTGCCCGCCGCGAACCTGATCGGCAAGGCATCGCGCGTGATGTTCTCGTCTTCGGGCCGCTCGATGCTGTACTTCTGGACCTGGCGGGCTGACAGGTTCTTCCACAAGCTGCAATGAAACGATCCGCTGAAATTGCCGCGCTCGAAGAGCGTCTTGGCCACCGCTTCAAAGATCCCGAGCGGCTGCGCCGCGCGCTGACCCATTCGTCGATGTCCTCGCCCGGGCGCGAGGACAACCAGCGCCTGGAATTTCTTGGCGACCGGGTGCTGGGGCTGGTGATGGCCGAGGCGCTGCTGGGCTCGGATCGCCGCGCCTCCGAGGGCCAGCTTGCCCCGCGTTTCAACGCGCTGGTGCGCAAGGAAGCCTGCGCCGAGGTCGCGCGCGACGTCGATCTGGGCGCGGCGCTGAAACTGGGCCGCTCCGAGATGATGTCGGGCGGGCGGCGCAAGATGGCGCTGCTGGGCGATGCGATGGAGGCGGTGATCGCCGCCGTCTATCTCGATTCGGGCTTCGACAGTGCCAAGGCGCTGATTCTGCGGCTCTGGGCCGACCGGATCGACCGGGTCGAGGATGACGCGCGCGATCCCAAGACCTCGCTTCAGGAATGGGCGCAGGCCCGCGGCATGCCGCCGCCTCAATATGTCGAGGTGTCCCGCTCGGGCCCCGATCACGCACCGGTGTTTACCATCGAATCCCGACTGGCCACCGGCGAGAGCGCGCAGGCCACCGCCGGCGCCAAGCGCAAGGCCGAGCAACAGGCCGCTGCGGCGCTGCTGGCCGTGGTAAACGGTGATTGACCGGCTGTCAGGCAATGCTCTGGGCGCACTGTTCATGTGTGTCTCGATGTTTCTGTTCGCGGTCGAGGACGCGCTGTTCAAATCCGTGACCCCCGGCCTGCCGCCGGGCGAGGCGACGCTGATCTTTGGCGTCACCGCGACGGCGATCTACATTGCGCTGACCCTGAATGCGCGCGAGCCGGTGCTGCATCCGGCGATCTTGCGCCCGACACTGCTGATCCGCACCTTCTTCGAGATCATGGGCCGCCTGTTCTTTGCGCTGGCGCTGGCCTGGACGCCGCTGTCGGTGACCTCGGCCATTCTTCAGGCCGCGCCGCTGGTGGTCACGGCGGGGGCGGCGCTGCTGCTGGGCGAGCGGGTCGGCCCGGCGCGCTGGATCGCCATGGCGATCGGCTTTGCCGGGGTCATCCTGATCCTGCGCCCCACCCCCGATGCATTCCGAATCGATGCGCTGCTGGCGCTTGCGGGCATGGTCGGCTTTGCCATGCGCGATCTGTTCACCCGGGCCAGCCCTCCGGCGGTATCGGCGAACCAGCTTGGCGTCATCGGCTGTTCGGTGATCATCGTCGCCGGGCTGATCATGCTGCCGTTCGATCCAGCCCCGCCGCGGATGCCCGAGGCGGGCGAGCTGTTGCGTCTTGTGCTGACCGGCAGCGTCGGCGCCGCCGCCTATTTCGCGCTGACCCGCGCGATGCGCGCCGGAGAGGTCTCGGTGGTTGCCCCCTTCCGCTATTCGCGGCTTCTGGTGGCTCTGGGCTTTGCCTACGTGTTCTTTGGCGAGCGCCCCGACCTATGGACCCTCGCCGGCGGGCTGTTGATCGTAACCAGCGGGATTTACACGCTGCTGCGGGCGCGTCAGCCCTTGCCTTCGCAGATCACCTGAATGGCGTTGCCGCTGCCGGGCGCCGACATCGAATTGTCCGCCGCCTGAATCGCGGCGCGGTTCTTTTGAATCCAGCTGCGGGCCTGACGGTCACAGGCGTCCCGATCCATGCCATCCTCGGCGCCCTTGATCGGGTAGGACTTGTAGCTGCCATCCATCTGCCGCGCGTGGATGGTTGGCACAAAAAGATCCTGCGCCAAGGCCGCGCCCGCCATGGCTACAAGAACTGCTGCTGTTAAAAGTGGTTTCATACCCGCGCTCCTTGCGCAAATTGCCCCCGGCCCGCTGATCAAACACGACTCGGGTCCGGAGCGTTCCTGCAGATATGGTGTTGCACCGCAAAAAGCACTATGTGCTGACGGATCTTTCAGCATCGGACCCATCACATGACCGAAACCACACAAACCCGCGCCGGATTCGTCGCCCTCATCGGCGAGCCGAATGCCGGCAAGTCGACGCTGACGAACCGCATGGTCGGCGCGAAGGTGTCGATCGTGACCCACAAGGTTCAGACCACCCGCACCCGCATTCGCGGCGTCGCGATGGAAGGCGACAGCCAGCTGGTGTTCGTCGACACGCCCGGCCTGTTCAAGCCGCGCCGCAGGCTCGACCGCGCCATGGTCAAGGCCGCATGGGGCGGCGCCGCCGATGCCGACATCACCGTTCTGCTGATCGAGGCGCATCGCGGCGTGACCGACGGGGTGAAAGCCATCCTCGAAGGGCTGGGCGAGCTGCCCAAGGGCCGCAAGGTCGCGCTGGCGATCAACAAGATCGACCGGGTCGAAGCCCCGCGCCTGCTGGCCCTGACCCAGTCCCTGAACGAAGCCTACCCCTTTGCCGAGACCTTCATGATTTCTGCCGAAAAGGGCCATGGCGTCGAGCAGCTGCGCAAATGGCTGGCGCAAGCCGTGCCCGCCGGTCCGTGGCTTTACCCCGAAGACCAGATCGCCGATCTGCCCATGCGCATGATCGCCGCCGAGATGACCCGCGAAAAGCTGACCCTGCGCCTGCATCAGGAACTGCCCTACCAGCTGACCGTCGAAACCGAAGCCTGGGAAGAACGCGAAGACGGCTCCGCCCGCATCGACCAGATGATCTATGTGTCGCGAGATGGCCACAAGGGCATCGTTCTGGGCAAGAAGGGCGAGACGATCAAGGCGGTGTCGCAGGCCGCACGCGCCGACATCGAGGAATTCCTTGGCCGCAAGGTGCACCTGTTCCTTCAGGTCAAGCTGCGCGAAAACTGGCTCGAAGAGGCCGAGCGCTATTCCGAGATGGGGCTGGATTTCAAGGACGGCAACTGATTGGCGCGCCTGACCACGCGGTTCTGGGTCGATGCCTATCTTGCGCGGCTGTCGCTGGCGCTGATCCCGGCCTACGTCACGGCCCATGGCGATGACACCGCGGGCGCGGTGCTGGTCAAGCTCGCCACGCTTGACGGCAAGGCCCGCGCCTTCACCCGCGGCTTTGATCTGATGACCGGTGCGCGCAACTGGACAGAGCTTGCCAGCGGCGACGAGCGCGAGGTCGATGCGGCCATCGCGCGCCAGCGCGGCTTTGACACCGACCTGTGGGTGATCGAAGTCGAAGACCGCCAAGGCCGCCATCTGCTGAACGAAGACGGCCTGTCAGAGTAAGTTCGCCCAATTTTTAGGTGGCCTGAAAAGAATGCTTGCCCGACTCAGTCGTTGCGCGTAGGTAGCCCTTGCTGACCTCTATCTTTGTCGACCTCTGTCTCCCTTCAAACGGCGTTCAGGCTATCGATCCAGACTGACAATGCCAAGCTGCCGCATGTTGCGGGCAGACTACCAAGGAGACATCACATGGCCACTGGCACCGTGAAATGGTTCAACACCACCAAAGGCTTCGGCTTCATCGCACCCGACAACGGCGGCAAGGACGTGTTCGTGCACATCTCTGCTGTTGAGCGCGCCGGCCTGACCGGCCTGCGGGACGACCAGAAGGTGACCTTTGACATCGAATCCGGCCGTGACGGCCGTGAGTCGGCGTCGAACCTCGCCCTCGCCTAAGCCATTCCTGCCCCTCGGGGCATCGGAATTGATGAACGCGGCCTCCATTCGGGGCCGCGTTTTGCGTTTCAGCGCATAAAGCATGTAGAGCAGCGGCTAGCCCACCTCCAGCGCGCGGCCAAGGCGCAGCCCGTTCTTCGGCGCGGCGATCAACCACCACGGCACCGTCAACGCCGGGATCAGCGCGAACAGCCCCCAGTTGGCAATGGCATCAAGCCCGATCAGCGGCTTGGCCAGCACCAGCCAGTAGACAACGCCGACAATCCCGATCCACAACGCCAGACCGCCCTGCCAGAACGCGCCGCCACCTCCCGAACCCGGCCGCCACCGTCGCATTGGTCAGAATGGTGAAATACCGCGTCATGCCCCCCTTACCCGCAGGGCCGTCTCACCGGGATGATCCACCGATCTGGCAAGAAATTGCACCACCAACCCACCTAGCGCGGACAGGAAAACCATCAGGGCAACAAGGCGCAAGTCCGGCGTCATCGCAAAACCCCGCCCCAGCTTGCAGGGCCTCGCAAGGCAATGGATAACAGACCGATGGACTGGCGCGACACCGGCATTCTTCTCAAGGCCCGCAAGCATGGCGAGACCTCGGCCATCCTGGAGGTCTTCACCCCGCAGCATGGCCGCCACCTCGGGGTGCTGCGCGGCGGCACCTCGCGCCGCATTGCGCCCAGCCTGCAACCGGGCGCGCAGCTCGATCTGACATGGCGGGCCCGGCTCGAAGACCACATGGGCGCCTTCACCGTCGAACCCCAACGCAGCCGCGCCGCCACCGCCATGGCAGACCGGCGCGCCCTTGCCGGGCTGAACGCGGTCACCGACCTGCTGTGCTTCTGCCTGCCCGAACGCGAACCCCACCCCGCGCTCTATCGCCGCACCGAAGCGCTGCTCGACCTGCTCGGCGAACAGTCGCTCTGGCCGCTGGGCTATCTGCACTGGGAACTGGCCCTACTCGAAGACATGGGCTTCGGCCTTGATCTCACCTCCTGCGCCGTGACCGGCGCCAGCACCGGCTTGGTCTACGTGTCCCCCCGCACCGGTCGCGCGGTCTCTGCCGAGGGCGCGGGCGCGTGGGCCGACCGGCTGCTGCCCCTGCCCGCTGTCCTGCTTGGCGAAGGCGAGGCCAGCGATGCCGACATCCTGACCGCGCTCACCACCACCGGCCATTTCCTGCACAGCCACCTCGCCCCCGCGCTGCGCGACAAGCCGCTTCCCGCCGCCCGCGCGGCCTGGATCGACCGTCTCGCGCGGGCCTGATGCCCCGGTTTCTTCTGGCCCGAAATATCCCGGGGGAGCGCGCCCCGACGCGCGAGGGGACAGCGCCCCGATCTTATCGCCGAGACCGCAGAACTATCGCGAAACCTGTTCTTCCCCCGCCCCGCAAACCGCGCTAACACTCTGGGCATGCGCTGGACCCTGCCAAATACCCTCACCGCACTCCGTCTGCTCGCCGCGCCCGGCGTGGCGGTGCTGTTCCTGTATTTCTCGCGACCGCTCGCCGACTGGTTTGCCCTGCTGCTGTTCATCAGCGCAGCCGTCACCGATTGGTTCGATGGCTACATCGCTCGCACATGGGCGCTGGAATCAAAGCTCGGCGCCATGCTCGACCCGATCGCCGACAAGGCCATGGTGCTCATCGCGCTGATGGTCATCGTCGGCTATTCCTCGATGTCACCATGGCTGGTGCTGCCCGCTACGATGATCCTCTTCCGCGAGGTCTTCGTCTCGGGGATGCGCGAATTCCTCGGCAGTGTCGCCGGCACTCTCAAGGTGACCCGGCTGGCGAAATGGAAGACCACCTTCCAGATGGTCGCCATCGCCGTGCTGTTCGCGCAAGGCGTGTTTGAACATTACCTCGCCGTCAGCATCGAAGGTCTGAACACGGAAACCGTCAGCGCCATTCTCAACCGCGAGTCGGCGGATCTGCACGGCTTGCTGTGGAAACAGCAGGGCATGGTCTACGCTGGCCATATCGGGCTGACGCTGCTGTGGATCGCGGCCCTGCTGACCCTCATCACCGGCTGGGACTATTTCAACAAGGCCCTGCCCCACCTGAAAGACGGCAAATGATCGACGTGCTGTATTTTGCCTGGGTGCGCGAGCGCATCGGCCTGCCGAAGGAACGGATCGAGACATCGGCCACCACTGTTGCCGATCTTGTCGCCGAACTGTGCGAGCGCGAAGAGCGCTACGAGGCCGCTTTTGCAGACCTGTCCGCTTTGCGCGTCGCGCTTGATCAGGAGTTGAGCGATTTCGATGCCCCGCTGGCTGGCGTGCGCGAGGTCGCCTTCTTTCCGCCGATGACCGGAGGCTGACATGGCCATCGATGTGCGCGTGCAGCACGCCCCTTTCGATTTTGGCGCCGAGGCGGATTCCTTTGCCGCGGGCCGCAGCGATCTTGGCGCGGTGGTGACCTTCACCGGCATCGTGCGCGACACCGATGGAGCGCTCGATGGCATGGAAATCGAGCACTACCCCGGCATGACCGAAAAGGCGCTGCAAAATATCGCCGCCGAGGCCGAAGCGCGCTGGTCGCTTGGCGAGGTGCTGGTAATCCACCGCTTTGGCAAGCTGGCGGCCGGCGAGCGGATCATGATGGTCGCCACCGCTTCGGTCCATCGCGCCCATGCCTTCGAGGCCGCAGAGTACCTGATGGATTACCTGAAATCCCGCGCGCCCTTCTGGAAGAAGGAACGTGCAGGCGGTGCAGAGTCGTGGGTCGCCGCAAAGGATGCGGACGAGGCAGCCCTGAAGCGCTGGTAGGCTGGACGTTTCCGGGTTTTGGTCATATCATTTGACCAATTCACGCCAACTCGGAGCCCGCCATGCCCTTTCGCCCCGTGCAATCCGAGAAACTCAGCGCCGCCGTGGTGCGTCAGGTCGAAGAGCTGATCCTGCGCGGCATCCTGCGCCCCGGCGAACGGCTGCCATCAGAGCGCGAGCTGTCTGATCGACTGGGCGTGTCGCGCCCCTCGCTGCGCGAGGCTGTTGCCGATCTGTCTGACCGGGGGCTTCTGGTCGCAAGGGCCGGTGCGGGGATCTTTGTCACCGAGGCCTTGGGCTCGGCGTTTTCCGAAACGCTGGTGCAGCTGTTCGCGCGTCATGACGAGGCAGTGTTCGATTACCTCGATTTTCGCCGCGACATGGAGGGGCTTGCCGCCGAACGCGCCGCCACGCTGGGCACCGACACCGACCTTAAGGTCATCGACGCCTTGTTTGGCCAGATGGAGGCAGCCCATGGCAAGCGCAATCCCAATGACGAAGCGCGGCTCGACGCGGAATTCCACCTTGCGATCATCGAAGCCAGCCACAACGTCATGATGCTGCACATGATGCGGTCGATGTATCAGTTGCTGCGCGAGGGGGTGTTCTATAACCGGCAAGTGATGTTCAAGCAGCGCACCACACGCGAGGCCTTGCTGGACCAGCATCGCGCCATCAATGTCGCGCTGCAGACGCGCGACCCGATTGCTGCCCGCGCGGCTGTCGAGGCACATCTGGCCTATGTTGAAACCGCTCTGTCGGCGGATCGCCGGGCTGAGCGGGATGAGGACATCGCGCGACAGCGCTATGAGAGGGTCCGGAGCCGGAACTGATCCTCCTCGCCGCCAGCATTTGCTAGATACGTGATGTTTCCCCGAAGGGGGGGGCCAGCCCCCTCGGCCTTGCGGCCTCACCCCCGGAGTTTACCCGGCAAGATGAAGGGCGAGACCGCGCCTTGCTTCGCGTGGATTCGGGCTGGGCAGCGCGCCGCGCTCTGGAGGCGCGGCGCGATTTTTCAGGGCAGTTTATAGGCGATCACCGCGTCTCCGACGGGCGTGTGCATGAAGTGATGACCGCCGGGGCCGATCAGCACATATTGCTCGCCATCCACCTCATAGATGATCGGATTGGCCTGCCCGCCCTGATCCATCACGTCCGACCACAAGGTTTCGCCGGTTGTCATGTCTATGGCGCGGAACAGGTTGTCGGTGGCGGCACCGATGAAGATCAGCCCGCTCTTGGTGATCGCCGATCCGCCATTGTTCGGCGTGCCGATCTTGAGCGGCAGCATGGAGGGAATGCCAAACGGCCCGTTGCGGCGCGCGGTGCCGATGGGCGTGTCCCAGAGCTGCTCGCCGGTTTCGAGGTCGACGGCGGTGATCCCGCCATAGGGCGGCCGCGTGCAGGGCATCCCCGTCAGTTCCGACTGCCAGCCCGCGTTGACCTGGATGCCATAGGGCGCGCCGACCTGCGGATCGCCTGCGCCTTCGGCGCCACCAGAGCCTTCGTTTCCGGTCTCGTTGATCGGCTTCCAGCCTTGGGCATCGGCCGTTTCACGCGGCACGAGACGGTTGTAGTTCGGCACGTCGTTGTAGTTCATGATCATCAGGCCGCGCTCGGGATCGATTGCAACCGAGCCCCAGTCATTGCCGCCATTGTAGCCGGGGTACTGAATATACCAGTCGGTCGAGGGCGGCGTCAGGTAGCCATCGTAGCGCGCCTGCCGAAAGCGGATGCGGCAGAACAGCTGGTCGATCGGTGTAAAGCCCCACATGTCCTTTTCGGTCAGCTCCGGCTTGCGGATGTTGAAGAACTCGGACACCGGCTGGCTGTCGGCGATGAAATCGGGTTCAATGTCGCCTTGGGGCAGATCGGTGATCTCGCCCACCGGGGTGATCGGTTCGCCGGTTTCGCGATTCAGGATGTAGACATCGCCCTGCTTGGACGCCAGCAGGATGGCCTTTTGCCCCTGATAGTCGAGCAGGCTCGCCTGGCTGCCAAGGTCGTAATCCCACACGTCATTGCGCACGGTCTGGAAGGTCCAGCGTTCCTCGCCCGTGGTGGCATCCAGCGCGACCAGCGAGGTGGCGTAGGCGTTTTCAGCCTCGGAACGGTTGGAGCCGTAGTAATCCACCGACGAATTGCCGAGCGGCAGATAGACCATGCCCAGCTCTTCGTCGCCGGTGGCGGTGGTCCACATGTTGGGGGTGCCGCGGGTGTAGGTTTCGCCTTCGGGCGGGCCGTTCCGCATTTCGTCGGGCGCGGCAAGATCCCATGCCCATGCCAGTTCGCCGCTGCGCGCATCATAGCCGCGGACCACGCCCGAGGGGGCGTCTTCGGCCTGACCGTCCTTGACCTGCGCGCCGGTGATGACCACGCCGCGCACGATGGCGGGGGGCGCCGTCACCGCGTACCAGCCGGGCACCTTGTCGCCGATGCCCTCCCACAGATCGACATTGCCGTTGTCGCCGAAATCGGCGCAGGGTTCGCCGGTCTGGGTGTCGACGGCGATCAGGCGGGCGTCGAGGGTCGCTTCGATGACACGGGTGGCGCAGGCGTCGCCCTCGGCTTTCTCGGGATCGGTCCAGACCGATACCCCCCGGCAGGTGGCACCATAGGGGATCGCCTCATTGGGCACCTCGGGATTGTAGCGCCAGTTTTCCTCGCCGGTTTTGGCGTCGATCGAGATCAGGATGTTCATCGCAGTGCACATCAGCAGGTCGTCACCGACCTTGACCGGGGTGTTCTCGGGCGAATATTTGCCACTGGCGCTGCCGCTGGGCAGATCGCCGGTGTGGAATACCCAAGCCCGTTCGAGCGAGCCGACGTTTTCGGGGGTGATCTGTTCGAGCGGGGAATAGCGCTGCGCCTTTTCGTCACCGCCCCAAGCGGGCCAGTCGGCCCCGGTCTGCGCGATGGCAACCGGCGGCGCGGCATTGCTCGCCTCGGTGTCGTCGGTGTCATCGGGCGCGATCACCGGGGCATCGGGGCTGGCCGGCGCCTGCTCGGGCGAAAAGGGGGTCTCTTGGGCAAAACCCGGCGCGGCGGCCAGCGCGGCGCAAAGAGCCAGCGCAGAAAGGTTTGGCGAAGAAAGCTGTGTCATCGTCTGTCTCCTGAAGCTCAGAGGGGGCGGCGCTGGACGCGGCGGATGTTCGGCAGGCACAGCAGCAGCAGCAGCAGGATCACCGTCGGCGCAACCATGCGCGGCACCTGCGCCCACCAATCCGCGCCGACCTCCCACCATGACCAGACCAGCGTGCCGGCCCAGATCAGCAGGTAAATCCAGAGCGCTGCGACCTTGCCGTGGTTCAGCAGGATGCCTGTCACGATCAGCCCGGCCCCGGCGATGGCGTAATACCAGCTGCCGCCCAGAACGATCAGGTAGACGCCCCCCCCGAACAACACGAGCCCGAACAGCACGCAGACCCAGCCCAGCAACAGGACGCCCCAGCCGGGTCGCGAAAGCCTCTCCTCGCCCGCGGCGGAACTGTCGCTGCGGGTGTCGAATGTCGTGGTGGCCATGGCGACCTCCTCTTGGTGATTTGCATGCGATGAAGGGCAGAAGAACTGCCTCACAGGAACAAAATGAAGCCAGCCGTCGGAAGGTTCCCGCCGACGGCCAACATTCGCGCGGATTTTACGAATAGCCAAGGGAACCGCGTCACCACCCGGCACGGAACACAAAAAAACCCGGGCGCAAGCGCCCGGGCAGTTGGTCACGAAAGGCTGATAAGGAAGGAGGAAATCAGCCCTTGGAGAACTCGGGGTAGGCTTCCATGCCCAGCTCGCCCATGTCGAGGCCGGTCATTTCTTCTTCGGCGCTGACGCGGATGCCCATCACCAGCTTGAGAACAAGCCATGTCAGACCAGAGGCGACGATGGTGAAGATGCCAACCACGACGATGCCGTAGAGCTGCGTGCCAAAGGTTGCGTCACCGTTGGTGAAGGCCACCGCGATGGTGCCCCAGATGCCGCAGACGAGGTGAACCGGGATGGCACCGACGACGTCGTCGATCTTCATCTTGTCCAGCATCGGGACCACGAACACCACGATGATGCCGCCGATGGCGCCGATCAGGGTCGCTGCGCCCAGCGTCGGGGTCAGCGGCTCAGCGGTGATCGACACGAGGCCGGCCAGCGCGCCGTTCAGCACCATGGTCAGGTCGGGCTTCTTGTACATGATCTGCGTCAGGATCAGCGCCGCAAGCGCACCACCGGCAGCAGCCGTGTTGGTGTTGGCAAAGATGCGCGACACGTCGGCCACATCACCCACGGTGCCCATCGCAAGCTGCGAGGCGCCGTTGAAGCCGAACCAACCGAGCCACAGGATGAACGTGCCAAGCGTGGCAAGGGTCAGGTTCGAACCGGGCATCGGGACGGTCATGCCATCCTTGTACTTGCCGATACGCGGACCAAGGATCAGCGCGCCGGTCAGAGCCGCCCAGCCACCGACCGAGTGCACGACCGTGGAACCAGCGAAATCAAGGAAGCCAGCTTCGTCAAGGAAACCGCCGCCCCACTTCCAGGACGCCTGAAGCGGATAGATGATCGCGGTCAGCACGATCACGAAGATCAGGAACGGCCACAGCTTGATACGCTCGGCCAGAGTGCCCGAAACGATCGACGCGGTGGTGGCGCAGAACATCAGCTGGAAGAAGAAATCCGACCCGGTCGAGGCATAGCTGTAATCGTCGGCCGCATCTGCGGTCACGCCAACGGCTTCCAGCACGCCGGGGCCCCAGACGCCCGAAATCACGCCATCCATCGACCATGTGCCCAGCGGGTACATCAGGTTGTAACCGATCAGGTAGTAAAAGATCGCGGCCAGCGAAAACAGCGCGACGTTCTTCATGCACTGCATGGCAACGTTCTTGGAGCGCACGAGGCCCGCTTCGAGCATCGCGAAGCCTGCCGCCATGAAGAAAACGAGAAAGCCGCCGACGAGAAAGAGAAGCGAGTTGAGGATGAAGACTGTGTCGGTCGCGGCGTTCACGCCGGCGACGGGGGTGTCATCCTGTGCCAGGCCCAGTGTCGGCAGCGCGATCAGCGCGGCAACCGGGGCAAGTACCTTGAGAAATTTCATGTTCCTGATGTCCCTTGTATCCTGATGTCCCGAAGGATCAGATCGCGTCCGCGTCGGTCTCGCCGGTGCGCACGCGTACCGCCTGTGCCACGTCCAGCACAAAGATCTTGCCGTCACCGATCTTGCCGGTTTGCGCGGTCTTGGTGATCGTCTCGACGACCTGATCGGCCATCGACGCGGCGACCACGATCTCAAGCTTGATCTTCGGCACGAAGTTCACCGCATATTCGGCGCCACGATAGATTTCGGTGTGACCGGACTGCGAGCCGAAGCCCTTGATTTCGGTCACCATCATGCCGCGAACCCCGATACCGGTGAGCGCCTCGCGCACCTCTTCGAGCTTGAACGGCTTGATCGTCGCAATGATCAGTTTCACCTTGGTCCCTTTCGTTTGGCAGACCGCTGCCTGCATCCCATGGGCAGAAAGACGCCGCGTCAGCGCGATTAGAAGTCGGGGGGGCCTGCAAGCCCCGCGACCCCACCCATGATGCACAAGATGTAACCAGAAAATCAGCAACTGCACAAATATCAGGCTTCTTAAAAAGACGATAATGTGACCCTTTCTGCGTCTACATCCCGACGCAAAACCGTTAACCTATGACAAAAGAGACAAGGCCGGGCAGGTACAGATGAGTGATTCAGGCCGGGGCAAGGGTCGGCTGGTGGCAGAGCGCCGATATTCCAGCAAAACGACCCAAAAACCCCAGAAAACCGCAAAGAAACCCACGGCAAAGCGACGCCCCCGCAAGGCGGCGCCGCGGCGGCGTGGCGGCATCTCGGGCTTCATTCTTGGCATCTTCCGCTGGGTCTTTGGCCTGATCTGGACCGTGGTCTGGCGGGTGACGGCGGTGATTGCCCTGCTCGTCGGGCTTGGCGTCGGCTATTTTTACAGCACCCTGCCACCGCTCGAGTCGCTGCTTGACGGGCGGGCGCGCGGCTCGGTCACCCTGCTCGACCGGCACGACCAGATCTTTGCATGGCGCGGCGATCAGTTCGGCGGGCCGGTGACGGCGGACAGCGTGTCGAAACACCTGAAGAACGCGGTGATCGCGACCGAGGACAAGCGATTCTACCAGCATTTCGGCGTCTCGCCGCGCGGCGTCGCCGGGGCGATCCGCATCAACCTGTCCGAAGGGCGCGGGCCGCTGTCGGGCCATGGCGGCTCGACCATCACGCAACAGACCGCCAAGCTGCTCTGCGTCGGTCAGGAATACGATGCATCGGTCTGGAAGACCGAATCCGCCTACCTGTCGGATTGCCGTCAGGGATCGCTGGCGCGCAAGGGCAAGGAAGCGCTTTACGCCCTCGCGATGGAGCTGAAGTATTCCAAGGACGAGATCCTCTCGATCTATCTCAACCGCGCCTACATGGGCGGCGGCGCCTATGGGGCCGAGGCCGCATCCGAGCGCTATTTTTCGAAACACGCGGGCGAGCTGAATGCGCAGCAATCGGCGATGCTGGCCGGCCTGCTGACCGCCCCGTCGACCCTGTCGCCGACCAACAACCTTGAACGCAGCCAAGGGCGCGCGGCCACCGTACTGCGGCTGATGCGCGAACAGGGTTACCTGACCGCCGAACAGGAGGCCGCCGCGCAGGCAAACCCCGCCACCCTGTCGGACGAGGCCGAGCGCAAGCTGGGCGGCTATTTCGCCGACTGGGTGATCGATACGCTTCAGGACAACCCGATCACCGCCGACACCACCGAAGACGTGGTGATCAATACCACGCTCGACCCCAAGCTTCAGCGCGCCGCCGAGGCCGCAATGAACAAGGTCTACAGCGAAAAGGTGACCAAGCCCGGCTCGGTGGTCGAAGCGGCGATCGTGGTGATGTCGTCGGATGGTGCGGTGCGTGCCATGGTCGGCGGCAAGAAGACCGGCGTTTCTGGCGTGTTCAACCGTGCCACGCAGGCCAAGCGGCAGACCGGCTCCAGCTTCAAGCCCTTCATCTACGCCACCGCGCTCGACATCGGCTATTCGCCCTATGACACCGTCGTCGATGAGCCGTTCTGCATGAACATTCCCGGCTCTGGCCAATGGTGCCCCAAGAATTACACCAACAATTTCAAGGGCCGGGTGACGCTGACTCAGGCGCTGGAAAATTCGCTGAACATCCCGGCGGTGAAGATCTCGGAATCCGTCGGGCGCGATCTGGTGCAGAAGGTGGCGAACGGGTTCGGCATCCGCTCGGATCTCAACGACAGCCCGGCGATGGCGCTTGGCACCTCCGAGGCATCGCTGCTGGAAATGACCGGCGCCTATGCCGGGTTCCTCAACGGCGGGTCCGCCGTTCTGCCCTACGGGTTGCGCCAGTTGCGGCTGAAGGGCGACAACGAGGTGCTGGTGGGCTCAGGCGGCGGCATCCGCGAACGGGTGATCCAGCCCGAAGCGGCGGGCCAGCTGATCTGGATGATGGAAAAGGTGGTGAGCGAAGGCACCGGTCGCCGCGCCAAGCTGCCCGATGGGCGGCCTGCCGCGGGCAAGACCGGCACCTCGAACGATGCGCGTGATGCGTGGTTCATCGGCTTTACCGCCGATTACGTAGTCGGCGTCTGGATGGGCAACGATGACAACTCTCCGCTGTCCGGCGTTACCGGGGGCGGGCTGCCCGCCGATATCTGGCGCGAGACCATGACCCGCGTCTCCGAGGGGCTGCCGATCTCTCCACTGCCCACGATCGCGCCCAAGGAACCCGAGCCACAGGTGGCGCAGCCCGCGCCCGCGCCGCAGCCGGCCCCCGCGCCAGAACGGCAGCGCCGCGACAACATCATCCAGCAGGTGCTGCGCGACCTGCTGGGCGGCGGCTGACGCCACGCTTGCGCGCGCGGGGGCTGGCATTCGCCGCCCTCGCGCGCTCTAATCACCCGTGACGCGGAGGAGCCCAGAGCATGAGCGTGAAAGAGATCTTCGAGACGATGGACTACGGCCCCGCCCCCGAAAGCGCCGCCGAGGCCCTGACATGGCTGGTCGATCAGGGCGCCCGCTTTGGCCATTTCATCGACGGCAGCTTCACCGAGCCGGGCACCCTGTTCGACTCCCGCAACCCGGCGACGGGCGAAGTGCTTGCCTCGCTCACGCAGGCCACACAGGATGATGTCGACAGCGCGGTCGCAGCCGCCCGTCAGGCGCAGCCCGGCTGGGAAGACATCGGCGGCGCGGCCCGCGCCCGGTTTATGTATGCGCTGGCGCGGCTCTTGCAGAAACATGCGCGGCTGCTGGCGGTTCTGGAAACGCTCGACAACGGCAAGCCGATCCGCGAATCGCGCGATATCGACGTGCCGCTGGCGGTGCGGCATTTCTATTACCACGCTGGCTCCGCCCAGCTGATGGACAGCGAAATGGACGGGCGCGCCGCCATGGGGGTCTGCGCCCAGATCGTGCCGTGGAATTTCCCGCTGCTGATGCTGGCATGGAAGGTCGCCCCGGCGCTGGCGATGGGCAACACCGTGGTGCTCAAACCTGCCGAATGGACCTCGCTGAGCGCGCTGCTGTTTGCCGATCTGTGCCGTCAGGCCGGGCTGCCCGATGGCGTGGTCAACATCGTCACCGGTGACGGCGCGGTGGGCGAGATGCTGGTGCGCGCCGACGTCGACAAGATCGCGTTTACCGGCTCGACCGAGGTTGGCCGCGCCATCCGCACCGCCACCGCGGGCAGCGGTAAGGCGCTGACTCTCGAGCTCGGCGGCAAATCGCCCTACATCGTGTTCGAGGATGCCGATCTGGACAGCGCCGTCGAAGGGCTGGTCGATGCGATCTGGCTCAATCAGGGGCAGGTCTGCTGCGCCGGTTCGCGCCTGCTGGTGCAGGAAGGCATCGCCGAGCGCTTTTACGCCAAGCTGCGCGCCCGGATGGATACGCTGCGCATCGGCAATCCGCTGGACAAATGCATCGACGTCGGCGCGATCATCGACCCCGAGCACCGCCAGCGCATCGCCCGGATGATCGGCAGCGAGGGCGACATCCATCAGACCCTCCCCTGCCCCGAGGGCTGCTATTTCCCGCCGACGCTGATCACCGGCCTCTCATCTGCGCATCCGTTGATGCAGGACGAGATCTTTGGCCCGGTGCTGGTCGCTGCCACCTTCCGCACGCCCCAAGAGGCGGTGCAGCTGGCCAATGACACCCGCTATGGCCTTGCCGCCAGCATCTGGTCGGAAAACATCAACACCGCGCTGGATATCGCGCCAAAGCTGGCGGCGGGCGTGGTGTGGATCAACGGCTCCAACATGTTCGACGCCGCCGTGCCCTTTGGCGGGCTGCGCGAAAGCGGCTTCGGGCGCGAAGGCGGCCCCGAGGGGCTTGCCGCCTACACCCGCCCTGTGCGCACGCGCGAACCGCTGACGCCCATCGCGCCCTTTGCCGGCAGCAACGCCGACCCGCAGCCGGTGGACCGCACCGCCAAGTTGTATATCGGCGGCAAGCAGGTGCGCCCCGACGGCGGCCATGCGTCGGGTATCTACGATGCCGAAGGCCGCCTGATCGGTCAGGCCCCAATCGCCTCGCGCAAGGATATCCGCAACGCGGCCGAGGCGGCGCGCGGTGCCTCCGGCTGGGCCAACGCTCCGGCGCACACCCGCGCGCAGGTGCTGTATTACATCGCGGAAAACCTGCACGCCCGCGCCGACGCCTTTGCCACGCTCAGCGACCGGCTGACCGGCATGGCGCGCGGCGCCGACGAGGTGTCGCTTGCGGTGGACCGGCTGTTCACCGCCGCCGCATGGGCCGACAAATATGACGGGCGCATCGCACAGGCCCCGCTACGCGGTGCGGCGCTGGTGATGCGCCAGCCCTGCGGCGTCATCGGCGCACTGTGCCCCGACGAGGCGCCGCTGCTGGGGCTGGTGTCGGTCATGGCGCCTGCCATCGCGATGGGCAACCGGGTGGTGCTTGTCGCCTCGCAGCCCTTCCCGCTGGCGGCACTGGAATTCTCGCATATCCTCGAAGGCTCGGACGTGCCGGGCGGGGTGGTCAACATCCTCACCGGCCCGCATGCCGATCTTGCCCCCACGCTGGCGCAGCACATGGATATCGACGCGGTCTGGAGCTTTTCCGGCGCCGATGTCAGCCAGCCCATCGAACAGGGCGCGGCAGGCTCGCTGAAGCGCAGCTGGGTCAACGACGGGCGCGCCCGCGACTGGTGGGGCCCCGAAGGCACAGGCCCCGAATTCCTAGAACAGGCCACCGAGTGCAAATCGGTCTGGATTCCCTGGGGCGCGTAGGGTATGGCCCCGCAATCGGCGATGGACCGCCAAGACAGAAGCTCCTGACCTTGCGGCAGAATCGGGCAGATGCAACGCATTCTGCCTTTCCCGCAGGCGTGCGCTGGCCGGTCATCATTGAGAATTTACATCCGGGATGTTATCTTGTCCCTACGCCCGGCGCCGGGGTGACTTTCGGCGCTTGTCTAGAAGGAGGACGATGTCCTGTCACTTAACGCGAACGCGGCACATGCCGCTGAGCCGGGGCTGGCGATGAACAGCGCGCCCCAATCCGAGGTCACCGGCGAGCAGATTCTCGCGGCGATCCTCACCAGTCTCGACGACATGAAGGCCGAGGAAATCGTGCAGATCGATCTGCGCGGCAAGACCGCTGTCTGTGATCAGATGGTGATCTGCTCGGGTCGATCGTCGCGCCAGGTTGCGGCCATCGCCGACAAGGTGGCCGAGGACCTCAAGCATCAGCTTGGCGTCATGTCCAAGATCGAGGGCCAGGACACCGGCGACTGGGTGCTGATCGACACGGGCGATGTCATCGTTCATGTCTTCCGCCCCGAGGTGCGGGAGTTCTATCAGCTTGAAAAGATGTGGGGTCCGCTCGGCCGCATCGCCAGCGCCTGATCGGCAAGACCTGAAAGGCCGCCCATGCGTGTGCATCTGTGCGTCGTGGGGCGGCTGCGGTCTGGCCCTGAAAAACAGCTGGTCGACGACTATCTCAAGCGCTTCGATCGAACCGGGCGCGCGTTGGGTCTTGGCCCGGCGCGCCTGATCGAAGTCGACGACCGCAAGGGTGGCGGCATGGCGGGCGAGGCCGAGCTGTTGCGCCGCGCCCTGCCCTCCGGCGCCCGGCTTTGCGTTCTAGATGAACGCGGCGCGGTGATGAGCTCGCCTGATTTCGCCCGAAAACTTGGCACTCTGCGCGACACCGGCACGCAGGATCTGGCCTTTGTCATCGGCGGGGCCGATGGTATCGACCCTGCGCTGCGCGCCGAATCGGATATGGCGCTGTCCTTCGGGCAAATGGTCTGGCCGCACATGCTGGTGCGGGTCATGTTGTGCGAACAATTGTACCGTGCTGCCTCGATTCTGGCCGGAAACCCCTACCACCGCGCCTGAGGCGCAGCATTTCCCGGCCATTTTCCGCCGAAACACGGCCCTGTTTGGCGAAGTTCCGCCGCCGCCGGGCGCGCGGTATCTGGCCACCATTGCCACCGGCAATCCCCGTGATCTAGCTCTCATTTCAGGACGTGTCACGCTGCCCACGGGCGCGCTCCTCTGGTCCGGCAAGCCTGTCCCTATGCGGCCCGCCCGAGGCCGCTTACGGCCGGTTCAGATTCCACACCCCGGAGAGCCACCCAACTCTCCGGGGTTTCTTTTTTCAGGTGTAGGCGTACCAGAGCAGGCCTGCCCCCAGCAGCACGCGGTAGATGACATAGGGCGTGAAGCTGACCGATTGCAGCAGCTTCATCATCAGCGTCAACGCCGCCAGTGCCGCGCCAAAGGCAAAGATCGCGCCGATCAGCCCGTCGATGGCCACCTGCGCATCGGCCTGTCCGGCCACATCCGCCGCCAGCAGAACGCCGGAGGCAAGGATCGTCGGGATCGACATCAGCATCGACAGCTTGGCCGCATCGTGCCGTGTGTAGCCCATGAAGCGCCCGCCGGTGATGCAGATACCCGACCGCGACGTGCCGGGAATCAGCGCAAGCATCTGCCACAGACCCATTTTCAGCGCCTGCATCGGCGTCCAGTCGGCCTCGGTCCTGACCTCGACGCCCTTCTGATCTGCCCACCAGAGTACCAGCCCGAAGCCCAGCATCGTCCAGCCGATCACCGCGACCGAGCGCAGCTGCTCGTCGAGGCCGGTGACCTTGAGCACCAGTCCGGCGATCACCACCGGGATGGTCGCGATCGCCAGCCCGAGCGCCAGCTTTGCGCCCGGCGTGTCACGGCGTCCGCGCAACAGATCGACAAGGCCCAGCAGCGCCATCCGCACATCGGACCAGAAATATAGGATCACGGCAGCCAGCGTGCCCAGATGCACGGCGACATCGATGGCGAGACCCTGATCCGCCATGCCTGTCAGGCTTGGCAGCAGGATCAGATGCCCCGACGAAGAAATAGGCAAGAATTCGGTGATTCCCTGGATCAGCGCCAGTAGGATCAGTTGCAGCATTGGCATGGGGAGGTTCCTGCGACTAGGCTTTTTAAACTCTATAAACCTGTGCGCAGTATCGCGGCAGAAGGTCAATACCTCCGATCCGGACCTTTTTTCATCCGGTTTTGCGCTGAATTCGCCTACCTAAGGCAAAATAATGCGAATATAGGTCAGTACTTGTGACTTTTACTCCATTTCGCCTTTGTATATGACCCTCCTTGACCAAGGACTTGTTCGGAGACCCAGGAATATGGCGAAGCAGCCGATGCTCAAATTCGTGAAGATCTCGCGGGACATGCCCGAAAAGCGGGATGCAGAGGCCCGCAACACGGACTTCGACGAAATCTATGCCGGTTTCGCCGAGGCCAAGGCCGCAGAACAGGCCAGCCGCTGCTCGCAATGCGGCGTGCCCTACTGCCAGAGCCACTGCCCGCTGCACAACAACATCCCCGACTGGCTGAACCTGACCGCCACCGGACGCCTCGAAGAAGCGTACCAGCTGAGCCAGGCCACCAATACCTTCCCCGAGATCTGCGGCCGCATCTGCCCGCAGGATCGTCTGTGCGAAGGCAATTGCGTCATCGAACAGTCGGGCCACGGCACCGTCACCATCGGCGCGGTCGAAAAATACATCACTGACACCGCGTGGGAAAAAGGCTGGGTCACCCCGGCCGCCCCTGCGATCGAGCGCCGCGAGAGCATTGGCATCATCGGCGCGGGTCCGGGCGGGCTTGCGGCGGCGGATGTGCTGCGCCGGGCGGGCGTGCAGGTCACCGTCTATGACCGCTACGACCGTGGCGGCGGGCTGCTGACCTACGGCATCCCCGGCTTCAAGCTGGAAAAAGACGTGGTGATGCGCCGCATCAAGCAGCTTGAAGACGGCGGCGTGCGCTTTGTCTTCAACTGCAACGTCGGCGAGACCCTGTCCTTCGAGGATATTCGCGATCAGCACGATGGCGTGATCATCGCAACCGGTGTCTATAAATCGCGCGATCTGCGCGGTCCGGGCGCGGGCGCCAAGGGCATCGTCAAGGCGATCGACTATCTGACAGCGTCGAACCGCGCGTCGAACTTCGGCGACAGCGTCCCCGAATTCGAAAGCGGCGAGTTGAATGCCAACGGCAAGAAGGTCGTGGTGATCGGCGGCGGCGACACCGCGATGGATTGCGTACGTACCGCGATCCGGCAGGGCGCGACCTCGGTCAAATGCCTCTACCGCCGCGACCGCGCCAACATGCCCGGCAGCCAGCGTGAGACCCAGAATGCCGAAGAAGAAGGCGTAATCTTCGAATGGCTGACCGCACCGAAGGGCTTTAAGGGCGACACCGTCGAGGCGGTGATCGTCGAAAAGATGCGCCTTGGCCTGCCCGATGCCACCGGGCGCCAGTCGCCCGAAGTGATCGAAGGCTCGGATTATGAAGAACCCGCCGATCTGGTGATCAAGGCGCTTGGTTTCGAGCCCGAAGAGCTGCCGAGCCTGTGGGGCACGCCCGAGCTGGAAGTGACTCGCTGGGGCACCATCAAGGCCGAGTTCACCAGCGGGCGCACCTCTCTGCCGGGCGTCTACGCGGTGGGCGACATCGTGCGTGGTGCCTCGCTCGTCGTCTGGGCGATCCGCGACGGGCGCGACTGTGCCGAGCATGTGCTGACCGATCTCGACAAGCAGGCGGCGATTGCAGCGGAGTGACACCGGGCTGTCGCATCGCCCGCGCAGAGTTCGCCAGTTGAGCGCACCGCGCGCGGCGGATCAGGAGGCATCATGACGGAACGAACAGGTGGCTGCCTCTGCGGGGCGGTGCGATTCACGGCAAAATCACTGGGCGGCTTCGGCGTCTGTCATTGCGAGCAATGCCGCCGCTGGGCCGGGTCGGCGTTGTTTGCCACCACGGTGCCCGAGGCCGACATGATGATCGAGGACGTCCGATCGATCCGGGCCTTCCGGTCATCGCCCTGGGCCAGCCGCGCGTTCTGCGGCACCTGCGGATCGACGCTGTGGTATCGCTTTGATCACGGAGTCGATCGCAGCGGTAATTACGAGCTGGCCGTGGGGCTGCTTGACGATGCGAACGGGCTGACGCTTGAACGCGAGATTTTTTCCGACCAGCAGCCCGACTGCTGGCAGCTTGCCGGGGATCACCTGCGGATGACGCGGGCGCAGACCTTGGAAAAATATGGCGCTCAGCCCGAAACCGACTGAGCCCGCGCAACTTATCCGGCCCCGTGCCGGACCCGAAGAATCCAGGCCGCAAGACGCGGCCCCGCATGGAGGTGCAATGCCATGACCACGTATGATCAGACCTGGGCCACAGCCGAAGAAGCCAAGCGCAAGTGGATGGAAGAAAACGCGATGTTCCGCGAGGAGCACGAGCATTCCTCCTGCGGGGTCGGCCTTGTGGTCTCCATCAACGGCAAGCCGTCGCGCAAGGTTGTCGAGGCGGGCATCACCGCGCTCAAGGCGATCTGGCACCGCGGTGCGGTCGACGCCGATGGCAAGACCGGCGACGGCGCCGGCATCCACGTTCAGATCCCGGTCGATTTCTTCTATGATCAGATCGAGCGCACCGGCCACGCCCCCCGCAAGGGCGAGCTGATGGCCGTGGGTCAGGTGTTCCTGCCGCGCACCAACTTTGGCGCGCAGGAAACCTGCCGGACCATCGTGGAAACCGAAGTGCTGCGCATGGGCCATTACATCTATGGCTGGCGGCACGTTCCGGTGTCGGTCGACTGCCTTGGCGAAAAGGCCAACGCCACCCGCCCCGAAATCGAGCAGATCCTGATCTCCAACGCCAAGGGCGTCGACGAGGAAACCTTCGAGCGCGAGCTTTACGTCATTCGTCGCCGCATCGAAAAAGCCGCCGTCGCGGCGGGCATCAACGAGCTGTATATCGCGTCGCTGTCCTGCCGGTCGATCATCTACAAGGGCATGATGCTGGCCGAGCAGGTCAGCGAATTCTATCCCGACCTGCAGGACGAGCGCTTCGTTTCGGCCTTTGCGATCTATCACCAGCGCTATTCCACCAACACCTTCCCGCAGTGGTGGCTGGCCCAGCCCTTCCGGATGCTTGCCCATAACGGCGAGATCAACACCATCAAGGGCAACACCAACTGGATGAAAAGCCACGAGATCCGCATGGCATCGGCCACGTTCGGAGACATGGCCGAGGACATCAAGCCGATCATCGCCAACGGCGCATCGGACAGCGCCGCGCTGGATGCGGTGTTCGAGGTGCTGGTGCGCGCCGGGCGCAACGCGCCGATGGCCAAGACCATGCTGATCCCGGAATCCTGGTCGAACCAGGCGGTCGAGCTGCCGCAGGCGTGGCGCGACATGTATTCCTATGTCAACGCCGTGATGGAACCGTGGGATGGCCCCGCCGCGCTGGCGATGACCGATGGCCGCTGGGTCTGCGGCGGGCTTGACCGCAACGGCCTGCGCCCGATGCGCTATGTCATCACCGGCGACGATCTGCTGATCGCTGGCTCCGAGGCGGGCATGGTGCCCGTGGATGAGGCCACCGTGCGCGCCAAGGGCGCGCTTGGGCCGGGCCAGATGATTGCCGTCGACATGGAAGAGGGCAAGATCTACCGCGACACCGAGATCAAGAACCGCCTTGCCGCCTCGCAGCCGTTTGGCGAATGGGTCGGCAAGATCACCGATCTTGACGAGGCGCTGGCCGGGCTGTCGGAAAAGCCGATGTTCACCGGGACCGAGCTGCGCAAGCGGCAGATGGCGGCGGGCTACACCATCGAAGAGCTCGAACAGGTGCTCTCGCCGATGGCCGAAGACGCCAAGGAGGCGCTGGCCTCGATGGGTGATGACACCCCGTCGGCGGTGCTGTCCAAGAAATACCGCCCGCTGAGCCATTTCTTCCGGCAGAACTTCAGTCAGGTGACCAACCCGCCGATCGACAGCCTGCGCGAATTCCGGGTGATGTCGCTGAAGACGCGGTTCGGCAACCTCAAGAACGTGCTGGATGAATCCAGTGCCCAGACCGAGATCCTCGTGCTGGAAAGCCCCTTTGTCGGCAACGCGCAATTCGACGAGCTGGTGACGCATTTCAACGCCGATCTGGTCGAGATCGACTGCACCTTCCCGGCGGGCGCCGGCGAAGGCGCGCTGCGCGAGCATCTCGCCCGCATCCGCGCCGAGGCCGAAGATGCCGTGCGCTCTGGCGGTGGGCACATCGTGCTGACCGACCAGCACCAGTCGCTGGACAAGGTGGCGATGCCGATGATCCTTGCAACCAGCGCGGTGCATTCGTGGCTGACCAAGAAGGGCCTGCGCACCTTCTGTTCGCTGGGCATCCGCTCGGCGGAATGCATCGATCCGCATTACTTTGCCGTTCTCGTCGGCTGCGGCGCGACCATCGTGAACCCCTATCTCGCCGAAGACAGCCTTGCCGACCGCATCGAGCGCGGCCTGCTCGATGGCACCCTGACCGAGAACGTCCTGCGCTACCGCGAGGCCATCGATCAGGGCCTGCTGAAGATCATGGCCAAGATGGGCATCTCGGTGATCTCGTCCTATCGCGGCGGTCTCAACTTCGAGGCTGTCGGCCTGTCGCGCGCCATGGTTGCGGAATATTTCCCCGGCATGCTGAGCCGCATTTCCGGCATCGGTGTGCACGGCATCCAGCAAAAGGCCGAGGAAATCCACGCGCTTGGCTACAAGAGCAACCGGGATATCCTGCCGATTGGCGGCTTTTACAAGGCGCGCAAGTCAGGTGAGACCCATGCCTGGGGCGCGCAAACCATGCACCTGCTGCAGGCGGCCTGCAACAAGGCGTCTTACGAGCTGTGGAAGACCTATTCCAAGGCGATGCGGGCCAACCCGCCGATCCACCTGCGCGACCTGCTCGACATCAAGCCGATTGCCAAGGCGATCCCCATCGAAGAGGTGGAATCCATCACCTCCATCCGCAAGCGGTTCGTGACGCCGGGCATGTCGCTGGGGGCGCTGTCGCCCGAGGCGCACAAGACGCTCAACGTCGCGATGAACCGCATCGGCGCCAAATCCGACTCTGGCGAGGGCGGCGAGGATCCGGCACATTTCGTGCCCGAACCCAACGGCGACAACCCGTCGGCCAAGATCAAGCAGGTGGCCTCGGGGCGGTTCGGCGTTACGGCGGAATACCTCAACCATTGCGAAGAGCTTGAAATCAAGGTCGCGCAGGGCGCCAAGCCCGGCGAGGGTGGCCAGCTTCCGGGGATGAAGGTTACCGACCTGATCGCCCGCCTGCGCCATTCGACCAAAGGCGTGACGCTGATTTCGCCGCCGCCGCACCACGATATCTATTCCATCGAAGACCTTGCGCAGCTGATCTATGACCTCAAGCAGATCAACCCGCGCTGCAAGGTGACGGTGAAACTGGTGGCCTCGTCCGGCGTCGGTACGATCGCAGCCGGTGTGGCCAAGGCCAAGGCGGATATCATCCTGATCTCGGGGCACAATGGCGGCACCGGGGCATCGCCCGCGACCTCGATCAAGCACGCCGGTCTGCCGTGGGAAATGGGCCTGACCGAGGCGCATCAGGTTCTGGCGATGAACAAGCTGCGCGACCGCGTGACGCTGCGCACCGATGGTGGCCTGCGCACCGGGCGCGACATCGTCATGGCCGCCATGCTGGGCGCCGAGGAATACGGCATCGGCACCGCGGCCCTGATCGCCATGGGCTGCATCATGGTGCGCCAGTGCCAGTCCAACACCTGCCCGGTGGGCGTGTGTACGCAAGACCCGGAGCTGCGCGACAAGTTCACCGGCAACGCCGATAAGGTGGTGAACCTCATCACCTTCTACGCCACCGAAGTGCGCGAAATCCTCGCCTCGATCGGGGCGCGCAGCCTGAATGACGTGATCGGCCGCGCCGATCTGCTGCATCAGGTGTCGCGCGGATCAGAGCATCTGGACGACCTCGATCTCAACCCGCTGCTGATCCGCGTGGATGGGGCCGACGACATCGTTTACGACCGCTACAAAGAGCGGAACCCGGTTCTGGATACGCTCGACGCCGAGATCGTCCGCGACGGCCACCGCTTCCTTGAAGACGGCGAAAAGATGCAGCTGTCCTATGCGGTGCAAAACACCCACCGCACCGTGGGCACGCGCACCTCTAGCCATATCGTCAGCAAGTTCGGCATGCGCAACGCGCTGCAACCCGACCACCTGCACGTCAAGCTGACGGGCAGCGCGGGCCAGTCTTTGGGGGCCTTCGCCGCGCCGGGTCTGAAGCTGGAAGTGTCCGGCGATGCCAATGACTATGTCGGCAAGGGTCTGTCAGGGGGCACCATCGTGGTGCGCCCGCCGATGATGTCGCCGCTCAAGGCCGAGACCAACACGATCATTGGCAACACCGTTCTTTATGGTGCGACCGATGGCTACCTGTTCGCTGCTGGCCGCGCCGGCGAGCGCTTCGCGGTGCGCAACTCGGGGGCCAAGGTCGTCGTCGAGGGCTGCGGCACCAATGGGTGTGAATACATGACCGGCGGCATCGCGGTGATCCTTGGCCCGATCGGGGCCAACTTCGGCGCGGGGATGACCGGCGGCATGGCCTATCTCTACGATCCCAAGGGCGAGGCCAATGACGTGATGAACCTTGAAAGCATCGTCACCTGCCCGGTCACCACCCCGCATTGGGAAACCGAACTGAAGGGCCTGATCGAACGCCACGCCGCCGAAACCGGCAGCCGCAAGGCGCTGGATATCCTGCAGAACTGGGATCTGGAAAAGCAGAGCTTCCTTCAGGTCTGCCCGAAAGAGATGCTGAACAAGATCCCGCACCCGCTGGGCATCGATGAAGATCTCGCCGTTCCCGCCGAGTGATCCACACCCGGCTCGGCCCAAAGACCAAGCGCCCGAGGGTTTCCCTCGGGCGTTTCCTTTTCAGATGACCCGATCTTTCGATCCGCGCGGCGCAGTTCTGCCGCATCCGGTTTCCTTCGACGATTAACGGTTTGTTCTGACTTTCGTGAAAACCCTGTAAAGGTGTTCGGTAATTGGTAGCGTCCCGCCCCTTCTGGGGCATCGGACCCCGGCGCGCTTCGGCGCGCCGGGTCTTTCCTGCAAACCACGCTCAGCTGATACTTTCATGGCACCGATTGGGCGTGTACATCTTTGCCCATGGCGCGAAACGCAAAACCCAAGACAGCTACCGCAACTTCCGGCGCGAAATCCGCAAAGGCGCAGCCAAAGTCGCGCAAGCCGCCACGCCCCGGCCGCTGGCTGATGGCGCAATTGCTGCGGCTGGCGCTGGTGGTGGCCGCGCTGCTGCTGCTGCTGGTCATCCTGTTCAAGGCGGTCAACCCGCCTGTCACCTACACCATGTGGTCCGAGGGCAAGCGCCTAGGCAGCCCCGTCGACCACAGCTGGGTCGATGCCGATGACATCGCCCCGGTGATGCTGCGCGCTGTCGTGGCCGCCGAAGACGCGAATTTCTGCACCCACTGGGGCTTTGACATGAAGGCGATCCGCGCCGCAATCGAAGAGGGCGGCAACCGCGGCGCATCGACCCTGTCGCAACAGACGGTCAAGAACGTCTATCTCTGGCAGGGGCGCAACTGGCTGCGCAAGGCGCTCGAGGCATTGCTGACCCCGGTGGTCGAGGCCGTCTGGTCCAAACGCCGCATTCTAGAAGTGTATCTGAACATCGCCGAATTCGACGAGGGTGTGTTTGGGGTGGCTGCGGCGGCGCGGCACTATTTCGGCGTGTCCGCGATAAACCTCAGCCCGACGCAGTCGGCGCGGCTGGCGGCAATCCTGCCCGATCCCAAGGGCCGCTCGGCGTCGAACCCGTCGAATTTCGTGCGCAAGCGCAGCAGCCAGATCATCAGCGGCGCTGCGACCATCAAGGCGGATGGCCGCGCTGCCTGTTTCGAAGGCTAGCGCATCGACTCATAATGGTAGAACTGGGCGGTGCCACGCGCGCTGCTGCCAATGGCTTGGGCAAGCGCCTCTTCGGAGTGCTTGGGCAGCAGCGCGCGGAACACATCCCAGCTAGGTTTTCGAACCCCCAGCACCTGGCCTTTGCGCCCGCTGACGATCTGCACCACATCGCCCGCAAACACCAAGGGCACCTCGATCACCACCTGCATGATTGATTGCAGCAACGTGCCTCGTCGAGCGCCTGCTTGACCGCGGCGCGGCCCGCCATGCGAAAGGCATGATCCGAACTGTCGACCGCATGCGCCTTGCCGTCGCGCAGCGTGATCTCGACATCGACCACCTCGTTCCCCAAGGGGCCGCAGTCCAGCGCCTCCCGCGCCTCAGCCTCGACGGCGGGGATATAGTTGAGCGGCACTTGATCCGCTCGGAAAAAGCCACCCCGCTGCCGGGGATGCCCGGTGCGACGCTTAGCAGCACACCGGCGAACTGCCCTGCCCCGCCCGATTGTTTGCGATTCTCTCGCGGCCTTCAGCGTCTCGCGCAGGGCGGCTCGGGCGGGCAACCATCTCTCGCGGCAGTTCGACCAGCGAGGACGCTGCGCCCGGCTGATATTGCCACGCCCGCTCCGAGATCAGGTCGATGGCGCCAGTGATCTGCCCGTCGCTGCGCATCGGGATCTGGCGCACGCAGCACGATGCCGTGGCCGCAGCAATGTTGCGGCGCCGAGACGATCAGCGATACCCGGTCTGCAGCACCGTCCTTCAGGTCGAGAAAGGCCAAGCGCCCGACGCGCCGGCTTGACCTTACGCAAGCGGCGCAACGCAAAAGGCCCCGGATCTCCCCGGGGCCCTGATCGGATGCCGCGCGGCTTAGCGCCGACGGTCGCGGCGCGAGGACATCGGCTGGAACGCCACGCCCACATGCGCCTCGCAATAGGGTTTGCCCTGCTGAACCGGCAGACCGCAGAACCAGAACTGATCGGTCGCGGGGTCGCCCACCGGCCATTTGCAGGTGCGTTCCGTCAACTCCATCAGCGTCAGCTTCTTTGCCTTTTTCTCGATCTCGGACACCTTGGCGAGCGCCTCGGGGCTGATCTCGTTCGCCGAGGGCTGCGGCGGCAGGGGCTGGCCCGCCGGGATGATCTTGCTGCGCGCCGAATAAGGGGCAACAGGCACGACGGCGGTTTCCGTCGCCTCTTCCTCGGGCTCGGCTTCGACCGGGCGCGGGGCGGGGCGGGGCTTGATCGCCTCCTTGGGGGCGGGCGCCTTGGGCTTTTCAGCCGGGGCGGCGGAGGGAGTCGGCGCAGCGGCAGCCGAAGCGGGTGCAGGGGTCGGGCCGCCCGCGCCGCCGGTGCGGTTCGACAGGCCAAGGCGATGCACCTTGCCGATCACCGCGTTGCGCGTGACGCCGCCCAATTCCTTGGCGATCTGGCTTGCGGACTGGCCTTCCGACCACATCTTCTTCAGGAGCTCGACGCGCTCATCGGTCCAGGACATCGTTCTTCCTCATTGAAAAAGGCGGCCCCCTCGGTCGGGCCGCCTGGAAATTCCGCGGGTCACGCTATTGTAGTCATCGCTATCCGAGTTACAAGCCGCGAGCAGCGATGAAAGGCTTCACAATGACCCAGATTCCGCACAGGAACCCCGCAGAGCGGCGCTTTGGCGCCGTCAACTGGATCGGGCTGTACACATTGTGCCGCCGCGAAGTGCTGCGGTTCACCACGGTCTGGACCCAGACGCTGCTGGCGCCGCTGGTCACGGCGGGGCTTTTCCTGCTGATCTTTACCATCGCCATCGGCCCGACGCGGGGCGAGGTGATGGGCGTGCCCTTCACCCAGTTTATTGCGCCGGGCATCCTGATGATGACGGTCATCCAGAACGCCTTTGCCAACACCTCGTCGTCCATCGTGATCTCGAAGGTGCAGGGCAATATCGTCGACACGCTGATGCCCCCGCTTGCACCGTTCGAGCTGGTGCTGGGCTATCTGGCCGGCGGCGTGGCGCGCGGGATGGTCGTTGCGGTCTGCATCACGCTGGCGCTGGCGCTGACGACGGGGCAGATGCCCCAGCACCCGCTTGTGCTGCTGGTGTTCGTGATCCTTGGCGGGGCGTTCATGTCGGCGCTGGGAATGCTGGCGGGGCTGTGGTCGAACAAGTTCGACCAGATGGCGGCGATCACCAACTTCATCGTCACGCCGCTCGCCTTCTTGTCGGGCACATTCTATTCGGCGCAGGCGCTGCCGCCGCTGATGTACTCGCTGACCCATTTCAACCCGGTGTTCTATCTGATCGACGGGGCCCGCTACGGGATGCTGGGCACCAGCGATGCCAGCCCGGCGATCGGCTTCGTCATCGCCTTGGGCGCGACGGCGGCAGTGCTGCTGGCGGCATGGGCGCTGATCCGGACGGGATGGCGGCTGAAGGCGTAACACCTGCCAGAGTCGGGGCCGGCTTGCGCCGCGCCTCGCGCCAGGCCAGAAGCCCGGCCCCGGCGACGATCACCGCCCCGCCAAACAGCGACACTCTGTCTGGCACCACGCCGAACAGCGCCGCATCATAGAGCGCGGCAAAGATCAGCGTCGCGTACCAGAACGGCGACACGAAACTGGCATCGGCGCGGCGCAGCGCCTGCACGAAACAGGTCTGCGCGCTGGCCATCAGCATGCCGATCCCCGTCAGCGCCGCCCATTGCCCCGGCGTCGGCATCTGCCACACGGCCAGCGCCGCAACCGACGCGATTCCGGTGCCGATCAGGTTGTTGACCAGCAAGATCTGAAACGCCCCTTCGCGGCCTGTCAGCCGCTTGATCACCACCAGCTCGCAGCCAAGGCATAGCGCTGCGCCCACCGCCAGCAGCGCGGCGGGCTGAAATGCTTCGGGCGTCGGGCGCAGCAGGATCATTGCACCGGTGACGGCGATCAGCGCGGCAGCGATGCGCCATGGCCCAACCTTTTCACCCAGAAACGGGATCGCCAGCAACATGCCCACCACCGGGTTGAGAAAGCTGATCGCCGTGGCATCGGCCAGCGGAATAAAGGCCGCGGCGGCGAACAGGAAGCTGATGCCGCCCCAGCCCAGTACCACCCGCCCGGTGTGCACCGCCCAAGCGGGCCGGGTGAAGCTTGGCCGCAACACCAGCGCGGCCAGCGCAAAGCTGCTTAGAGCAAAGACGAACCGCCCCTGACTGATCTGCAGCGGGTGCAGCGCCGGTCCCAGAACATCGGTGCCCAGCATCTTGGCCAGCAGCGTGGTACCCGCGACAAAGGCCGAGGCGCTCAGGACCAGAAGGGCGGCAAGGGGCGGATTTTGTGTCATGCGCCCTGCCTGCGCCGCGCCTTTGGCAAAGGCAAGCGCTAACGCCTCGCGCGCATTCTAGCGCTGCCGAAGCAGAGAGCGCAAAATGGTCGTTTCGCCGGGGTGCAGCGCGCCGCCGGTGTTAGTCATCTTCAACCTTGCTGTCGTGGTGGCGGCGCTCAGAAGCTTGGCTGCGATGTGGCCTCGCCTGTCAGGCCTGATCACGCCCGACGCGGTTTCGCCATTGCCCGGCTCGAGCAAACCATGCGCCCGGTCGACCGGACGACAAGGCAGGCGATGAGGGCGTGCAGCGGGCGGCCGTTGGTCGGAGTCCGTGTCAGGATTTTAGCAACTGGCGGATGATGGGTTGGCGCCTTGGCTTGTCCGAGAGCGACAGCAGCAATTCGCTCAGTTCCGGTTCGTGCACCCGCGCTGCCGCCGCCTCGGGCGAGAACCAGCGCCGCTTGCGCTCGCCGCGCTCCTTCCAGTTGCGTTTGAGCTTGTCGACGATCATCGGATAGACCCGCACCGAGCAGGGCAGAACATTGCCACCCTCAAGCAGCTTGTCGTAATGATAGACCCCAAGCTCGTTGCACGAGATGCGCCCCTTTGCGCCGGCTTCTTCAAGCGCCTCGATCTCGGCCGCCGCCCATGGTTTGAGCCCGTCCATCTGCCAGCCCTTGGGCATGACCCAGCGACCGGTGTCGCGGGACGTCACCATAAGAACCTTGAGATCGCCGTTGCGATCCCAGTGCAGGGGAAGGGCGGCGATCTGCGCGCCCTTGATCATTCTTGAAACGCGCACGTTCTGGGTACCATCGTCTAAAGATATGCAACTCTCGTAAATCAACTATGACGATTATGTTAAAAATCCGCTGACATTCACGTCATCTGCGCAAGTCGAGGCCACTTTCCCCGATCTCGGGGCGCAATATGCAAAGTGAGCATCAACAAGCCCCCCCAGCCGCGCAAGGCGGCCGGGGGGGGTGGCGCTTCAGCGGCCCTGCTCGCCGCGCAGGCGATCAGCCTCTTCGACAAGGTTGGCATCGGCGCGCAGCTCAAGCCACATCGCGTTCAGAACCGCGAACAGGGCGGCCAGCGGCAGGCCGAGGATCCAGGCAAAATACCACATCAGGGACTCTCCTTAGTAAACGCTGTCGGAATTGCTGGTGACGTCGTCTTCGGTGACCTTGCCCCACAGCACCTTGTAGACCCACGCCGTGTACATCACGATCAACGGCACAAAGATCACGGAGGCCACCAGCATCACGAACAGGGTCAGATGCGACGACGAGCTGTCCCAGACGGTCAGCGAGCTGGACGGATCGACCGTCGAGGGCAGGATGAACGGAAACATGGTCAGACCGACGCTGGCGATGATGCCGGTGATGGCCAGCTTCGACCACAGCAGGGTCGAGACCTCATGCCCCTCACGCAGCCCGTTCACCGCCAGCGCGATGCCAGCAAAGCCCATGATCGGAGCGATGGCGATCCACGGGCGGTCGGCGTAGGAGGCCAGCCAGCTGCCCCCGTGCGCGACGGTTGAGAACAGCGGGTTGGACGGCCCGTCGGTGATCACCTCGCCGACGATCTGAAAGCCATCGACGCCAAATCCCAGCCACAGCCCTGCCAGCGCATAGGCCCCTGCGGCAACGATCCCCGCGACGATGCCGATGCTGCGCGCGCGCAGCTGCACCATGCCTTCGGTCTTCAGCGTCAGCCACGCCGCGCCATGCATCACCAGCATCGATAGCGACACCACGCCCGACAGGATCGCGAAGGGCCGCAGCAACCCAAGGAACTTGGTTGCAAAGCTGCCGTCATACATCGGCATCAGGTCTTCGGTGAAATGGAACGGCACCCCAAGGAGCACGTTGCCCACCGCCACGCCGAACAGCAGCGCCGGCGCGGCGCCACCGACGAACAGCGCCCAGTCCCAGTTGCTGCGCCAGCGCGCCGAGGGCCGCTTGGACCGGTACTTGAACCCAACGGGCCGCAGGATCAGCGCCGCCAGCACCGCGAACATCGCAAGGTAGAAACCCGAAAAGCTGACGGCATACAGCGGCGGCCACGCGGCAAAGATCGCCCCGCCGCCAAGGATGAACCACACCTGATTGCCTTCCCAGACCGGGCCGACGGTGTTGATCACCACCCGCCGTTCCAGATCCGTCTTGGCCACGAAGGGCAGCAGCGCCCCGGTGCCAAGATCAAAGCCGTCGGTGATGGCAAAGCCGATCAGCAGCACGCCCAGCAGTGCCCACCAGATCACCCGCAGCAGTTCGTAGCTTACAAAGTCATGAAGGATCATTTGATTTACTCCGCGGGAGTTGTCGCAAGGGGGGCACGCAGCCGCGCTTCATGGCGCGCGTTCCACGCGTCGGTTTCGGCGACATCCATGTAGGGACCTTTGCGGATGTATTTGAGCATCAGCCCCATCTCGATGATGAACAGCACCGTGTAGAAGATGACAAAGCCCGCAAGCGTGATCAGCAGGTCGGCGATGCTCAGGTGGCTGACCGACAGTGCCGTCGGCAGCACGCCATCAACCGTCCATGGCTGGCGGCCGTATTCGGCGACGAACCAGCCCAGCTCGGCGGCGATCCACGGGGCGGGAATGACCGCAACCGCCAGCCGCAGCGACCAGCGCGGGAACTGCATGGTGCGGAAATTGGCGGTGACGAAGAAATACAGCATCACCGCGATGAACGAGAACCCAAGGCCCACCATGAGGCGGAACGCCCAGAACAGCGGGGCGACGCCCGGAATGGTATCGTTCGCCGCCATGACGATCTGTTCTTCGCTGGCATCGCGCGGATCGTCGACATAGCGCTTGAGCAGGAAGGCAAAGCCCAGATCGTCGCTGTGTTCTTCGAATGTCGCGCGGATCTCGGGCGACACCCCGGTACGGTCGGCACGGATCTGCATCAGCGCGTCATAGGCGATGATGCCCGAGCGGACCTTGTCTTCGGCCTCGGCCACCAGATCGTTGATGCCCGGAATCACGGTATCAAGCGAGCGGGTGCCGATCAGGCCCATCGCCCATGGGATCTCGATGGCGTAATGGGTTTCCCGCGCCTCTTTGTCGGGAAAGCCGATGGCGGTAAAGGGCGCAGGCGCGGGATGGGTTTCCCACATCGCCTCGATGGCGGCGAGCTTCATCTTCTGGGTATGCGAGGCGGAATAGCCCGATTCATCCCCCAGCACGACAACTGACAGCGATGCCGCAAGGCCGAAAGCCGAGGCCACCGCGATCGAGCGGCGCGCCAGTTCGATATGCCGCCCCTTGAGTAGATACCACGCCGACACCCCGAGCACGAAGACCGAGGCGGTGACATAGCCCGCCGATACCGTGTGCACGAATTTCGCCTGCGCGACCTCGTTGAACATCACCTCGAAGAAGCTGGTCATCTCCATCCGCATGGTGTCGGGGTTGAACTCTGCGCCCACCGGGTTCTGCATCCAGCCGTTGGCGATCAGGATCCACAGCGCCGAAAAGTTCGATCCGATGGCGACCAGCCATGCCACGACCATGTGCTGCACCTTGCTCAGCTTTTCCCAGCCGAAGAAGAACAGCCCCACAAAGGTCGCTTCGAGGAAGAACGCCATCAGCCCCTCGATGGCCAGCGGCGCGCCGAAGATGTCGCCGACATAGTGCGAATAATACGACCAGTTCATGCCGAACTGGAATTCCATGGTGAGGCCCGTGGCCACGCCCAGCACGAAGTTGATGCCGAACAATGTGCCCCAGAACTTGGTCATCTGCCGCCAGATCGGGCGGTTGGTCATGACGTAGACCGTCTCCATGATCGCGACGATGATCGACAGTCCCAGCGTCAGCGGTACAAAAAGAAAGTGGTACATCGCGGTCATCGCGAATTGCAGTCGCGACAACTCTACGAGATCGAAATCCATATCAGGTCTCCTTACTTGCGGCAGGCGCGCTGTGCTGTGCCGCAGAACGTCTTCCTGAGCTTCACGTCGATTGCTGTGGCGCAGAGTCAGATTTAAGCCCCTGCTAGACCGGTCGGCCGGGATGCGGATTGATCTGCATCAAGACCATCAGGAAACGTGAATGTAACTTTCCAGCGAAAGCACATGATCGGCTGTTTCCAGCTCTGCCAGCCGGTGTGACGCGGTGACAATGGCGGCCTGCGGCAAAAAGTCTCGAATTCCGGCAAGGACTTGGCGCGCTGTCGCCCCGTCTAGCCCTTCGGTCGGTTCGTCAAGCAGCAGCAGCGCGGGGCGGCGCAGGATCGCGCGGGCCAGAACCAGCCGCCGGGCCTGACCGCCCGAAAGCCCAGCGCCGCCTTCGCCCAGAACCGCGCCAAGGCCACCGCGCGCCGCGATGTCATCGCCAAGCGCCACGGCGCGCAACGCAGCCCATGCGGCATCTTCGCTCAGGCCGGGCGCGGCCAGCGCGAGGTTTTCGAAGATCGTCCCCGACAGCAGCGCCGCGCGTTGCGGCACCAGCAGCAGGGTGTCGCGCAGCGCGCCGTGGCTTTCGACTGGCGTGCCCAGCAGCAGCGCCTCGCCCGCCGTGGCCGGTGCCAGCCCGGCCAGCACATCGAAAAGCGTCGACTTGCCCACGCCGCTTTCACCGCGAAGGGCCAGCGTTTCGCCCGGCATGACGTGGAATGACAGATCGTGCAGCAACAGCCGCGTCCAGCCGGGCCGGGCCAGCGACAGGTTGCGCACCTCAAGCACCGTGCCCGGAACGGCGGGCAACGCCGGGCTGCTGCGCTGAGGCAAGGCATGGGGCGCAGGTTCGGCCATGACACGGGCGGCGGCGTCGCGCATCCGGCCGATCTCGGCCATGCCCCGGCGCAGGGGCACCAGTGTTTCCGCCAGCGCCAGCGCCACAAAGACACCAATCGCCGCCAGCGCCGGATCAAGCGCGTCGCGCGCCACCAGCAGCCCAGCCAGCGCAAAGGCGCTGGCGGTGACCAGCGCGACGATGGCGCTCAGGATCATCCCTGCCCCGGTGTCGATGGCATCGAGCCGATCCATCGCGGCGCGGGCCTCGGCCTCGGATGCATCCAGCGCGGCGCGCCAGCGTGGCAGGGTGCCTTGCAGGATCGCCTCGCGCCGTCCGCGAAACAGGCCGATCGCCCCCTGCCGCAGCGCCTGCATCGCCGCCTCGGCGCGGCTCGACGGGTCCAGCGTCGCGCGCCCGACACGCCAGAGCACCACCCCGCCGCCGATCAGATAGCCCAGCGCAACCGACGCGGCGATGGCGTGCGAGGTTAGCGCCCACAACGCCACGAACGCCCCCGCATGGGTGATCAGCGCCGCCGCGACCGGCAACGCCAGCCGCAGCACCACGCCATCCAGCGCATCCACATCCGCGGTGATCCGGGTCAGCGCCGCCGCGCCGCGCAGGCGCCGCAGGTCCGGCATTGCGTAACCTTCGAGCCGCGCCAGCAGCGTCACCCGCAGCCGCGCCAGCGCCCGCAGCGTGGCGTCATGGGTCAGCAAGCGTTCGCCATAGCGCGCCCCTGCCCGGCCCAGCGCCAGAAACCGCACCCCCGCCGAGGGCCGGAACACATCGAAGGCGATGCCCACAGCCACCCCGGCAATACCGGTCGCGGTGATGAACCAGCCCGAAAGGCCGAGCAGCGCCGCGCCCATCCCCAGCACCGCCACGGCGAGCGCCGCCCCGCGCCACATCGCCCATGGTTCGGCCTTCCAGAGCAATCTCAGAACCTGCCAGAGTTGCCTCATGCGTCCTCTCCAAAGCGGATCACCCGCCCCATTGCATCGGCCAGCGCCGGGTCGTGGGTGGCGACGATAACGGTGCGCCCGGCGGTTGCCAGATCCACCAGTGCCGCGATGATCGCCGCGCCGTTGGTTGCGTCGAGATCGGCGGTCGGCTCGTCGGCAAGGATCACGTCTGCGCCGGTCAGGAAGGCGCGGGCGATCAGCAGCCGGCGCGCCTCGCCGCCGGAGACGCCAGCGCCGGTTTCGCCCAGCACGGTGTCCAGCCCTTCGGGCAGCGCCTCGACGATGCCGCCCGCGCGGGCCAGCCGCAGCGCCGTGCCCAGATCCGCGCCCGTCTGGTGCGGATCGAGAAACCGGCGCAGCGTCATGTCGGGCACATGCACCGCCTGCGGCACATAGGCGATCCGGGCGCGCCATGCGTCGGCGATTTCGTCGTTCAGCGGCTGACCGGCGACCGCCACCGCGCCGCTGGCCGGGGTCAGCAGCCCTGCAAACAGATCGAGCGCGGTGGATTTGCCCACCCCGCTTGGCCCCCAGAGCGCGACACTGCTTCCCGCCGCGATGTCGATATCCGGCAGTGCCAGCACCGCGCCGCGCCGCACCGTCACGCCCTGCAATGCCACCGACGCAGGCCCGACCAGCGGCGCAGAGCGCGCGCCCTGCCCCAGCACCGGCGCGGTGTCATCCTGCGCCAGCGCGTCAAGTTCATCGGCCACCGCCTCGGCGGCGGCCTTGTCGTGCCATGCCGCGGCCAGATCGCGCAGCGGCTGGAAATACTCCGGGGCAAGCAGCAGCAGGAACACGCCCTGTGTCAGAGACAGCCCCTGCCCCCAAGCGCCAAAGCTCAGCTCTCCGAGCAGGGTAAAGCCAACGTAAACCGCCACCAGCGCCACCCCAAGCGCCGAAAACAGCTCGAGCATCGTCGAGCTGAGAAACGCCACGCGCAGCACCCCCATGGTGCGTATGCGCAGCCCCTCGGCCCGCGCCTCGAACGCGGCGCGCGAGGCCTCTGCGGCGTTGAGCAGCAGGATGTCGGGCAAGGCGGCGATACGATCGATCAGCAGCGTGTTCATCGCGCCGATCTCGACCATCTGCTTTTCGCTGGCGCTTTTCGCGGCGATGCCGACCAGCGCCATGAACAGCGGGATCAGCGGGCCGCTCACCAGAAGGATCACCCCCACCGCCCAGCTTTGCCAGAAAGCCAGCGCAAGAATCACCGGCGGCACAAGCTGGCAGCGCGCCATGGCGGGGCGGTAACGGGTGATCCACGGCCCCAGAAGCGCAAGCTTTTCCGTCAAGATCGCCGCCAGCGCCGCTGAGGACGCGCCGCCGGGGCGCAGCGACTCACGGTCGAGCAGATCGGCGCGCAGGTTGTGGATGACACCATCGGCGGTGCGAAAGGCAAGCCGCGCCGCCAGCCGGTCGATCAGCGCCCGGACCAGCCCCAGCGCCGCGAACGCCGCCGCGCAGGCGAGCGTGTGCCCAGCGCCAGCGCCCGATACCCAGCCGCCGATGCCGATGGCCAGCGCCAGCGCCTGCAGCGGCCACAACGCCGCGGCCAACGCCGACAGCCGCGCCGCGCGCGACAAACCCGTTTGCGCCTCTGCCGTCAGCAGGCGGTCCGGCGATGATGTTCTGGCCAAGGCGGTCCCCGTACGCGCGTTCTTTGCCCCGGTCTTAGCCCGCGGCACACGCCGCGCGCAAATCGCCATGGTGCCGCACCCCCGCGTGAAACCGGTTTTCTCTGGCACACTTCGCCGCTAGGGTTCGCCGCGCAGACCTGCGGAGACCGTAAGAATGACCGATTTCGCCGGACGCCTGAGGCTTGGCGTCAACATCGACCACGTCGCCACCGTGCGCAACGCCCGTGGCAGCGCCTATCCCTGCCCGCTGCGCGCGGCAAAGCTTGCGCAAGAGGCGGGCGCCGACGGCATCACCGCCCATCTGCGCGAAGACCGCCGCCATATCTCGGATGCGGATATCGACGGGCTGATGGAAACCCTGACCCTGCCGCTGAATTTCGAGATGGCCGCAACCGGCGAAATGCAGGCCATCGCCCTGCGCCACAAGCCGCACGCCGTCTGCATCGTGCCCGAAAAGCGCGAAGAGCGCACCACCGAGGGCGGTCTGGACGTTGCGCGCGATGACAACCGGCTGGCGGCGTTCATCGCCCCGCTGCGCGAGGCCGGCTGCCGGGTGTCGATGTTCATCGGCGCTGACGAGGCGCAGGTGACGGCCTCGGCCCGCATCGGGGCGCAGGTGGTCGAATTGCACACCGGGCATTACTGCGATCTGCATGCCGAGGGCCGCTTTGCCGAACGCGACGAAGAACTGACGCGCCTGCGCGAGATGACCGCCTATGCCCATTCGCTCGGGCTCGAGGTGCACGCCGGGCATGGGCTGACCTACGAGACGGTGCAGCCGATTGCGGCCTTCCCCGAGGTGATGGAGCTCAACATCGGCCATTTCCTGATCGCCGAGGCGCTGTTCAAGGGCCTCGCCCCGGCCATCACCGAGATGCGCCGCCTGATGGACGAGGCGCGCGGACTGTCCGCACAATGATCCTCGGGATCGGCACCGATCTGGCCAATATCGACCGCATCGCCGGAACGCTCGACCGGTTCGGCGATCGGTTTCGCAATCGCGTCTTCACCGATATCGAACAGCGCAAGGCCGAGCGGCGCGCCGACGTGGCCGGAACCTATGCCAAACGCTGGGCCGCCAAGGAGGCGTGTTCCAAGGCGCTTGGCACCGGGCTGCGCATGGGCATCGCGTGGAAAGACATGGCGGTCAGTAACCTAGATACCGGGCAGCCGGTGATGGCACTGACCGGCTGGGCGCAAGAGCGGCTGGAGCAGATGACCCCGCCGGGGCACGAAGCCATTGTCCATGTCACCCTGACCGACGATCACCCCTGGGCGCAGGCTTTCGTGGTGATCGAGGCGCGCCCGGTTCGGCCCTAGCCGATCACAGTCCGGGTGACGCGCGCCCTGACAGGCTGGTAGCGGCCCTGCCCGACGTCGAGCCCGCGCTTCCGGGGGCCGGACAGTCCACTGTACGCTCCGCCGCTGTCAGCGCCTCGCCCTTGCGGGCCTGTGCCGGATGGCGCTTCCGGGGGCCGGGCCGTCCGCTGGACGCCCCGCCGCTTTCAGCGGTTCGCCCCCGCCCTCGCGGGCCTGCGCCAGATGGCGCTTCCGGGGGCCGGGCCGTCCGCTGGACGCCCCGCCGCTTTCAGCGGTTCGCCCCCGCCCTCGCGGGCCTGCGCCAGATGGCGCTTCCGGGGGCCGGGCCGTCCGCTGGACGCCCCGCCGCTTTCAGCGGTTCGCCCCCGGAACCCACAACACGTCGGCGCGGCCGTCGTCGTTACAGATCCGCGAGGCGACAAAGAACCAGTCGCTGAGGCGATTGAGATATTTCACCGCGTGCTCGTTGGCCTCGTCCTGTGCGGCGAGTTCCACCGCGCGGCGCTCGGCCCGGCGGCCCACGGTGCGGCACTGGTGCAGATGCGCCGCTGCCGCCGATCCGCCCGGCAGCACGAAGCTGCGCAGCGGTTCGAGCCGGGCGATCATCGCGTCGATCTCGGATTCAAGCCGCTCCACCTGTGCGGCGACGATGCGCAGCACCGGATATTCGGACTCGGCATCCTTCGCCATGTCCGGACGACCAAGATCGGACCCCAGATCAAACAAATCGTTCTGAATGCGCGACAGCGCCGCGTCCATCTCGGGGGGGCAATGCAGCCGGGTGATGCCGATCACCGCGTTCAGCTCGTCAACCGTGCCGTATGCCTCGACGCGCGCGTGGTATTTCGGCACCCGCGCACCATCTACCAGCGCGGTTTCGCCCTTGTCTCCGGTGCGGGTGTAGATCTTGTTCAGAACGACCATCGGTCAGCCTCCTCTGCGCAACAGCACGAAGATCACGATCGCCACCACCGCCACGAATTGCGCGATGATGCGCCAGCGCATCGCCTTGTTTGCGTATTTCTTGTTGAACTCTCCGCCCCGGGCAAAGCTGCCGATGCCAAACAGCAGGATCGCGACGACGATCAGCATGATCGTCGCGATCACAAGGAACAGCGGGTCTTCCCTCAGCATGGCGTCTCCTCCCACGGGCGCTTTGCGCAGACATAACCCGGCGCGGCGCAAAAGCGAACCCGGCTTATCTCTGCCGGTCGATCAGCCAGTCCAGCGCCACCGTCGGCAGGATGCGCCGCAGCCGCCCCATCAGATGGGTTGGAAAGGTCACGTAATAGCGCGGCTTGGGATTGGGATGTTCCAGCGCCGTCACCAGTTTCGAGGTCACCGCCGAGGGGTGCAGCTCGAATCTGTCCTTGGCGGGCGGCGCGTAGAGGCGCGGCACCAGCGATGCCTCGTATTGCGCCGCGCGGACAGAGCCGCGCCAGTCGATCCATTTTTCGAAATGCGGCACGGAATTGGCGCGGATTTTTGACGTAATCGGCCCCGGCTCGATCAGGATCACCTTGATCTCGGTGTCGCGCAGTTCAAGGCGCAGCACGTCCGTCAGCCCTTCGAGTGCGAATTTCGACGCCACATAGGCGCCGCGCCAATGCAACGGCATCAGCCCAAGCACCGAGGAGCAGTTGACGATCCGCCCCTGCCCCTGTTTGCGCATCACCGGGATCACCGCCCGCGTCAGCGTGTGCCAGCCAAAGAGATTGGCTTCGAACAGCTCACGCAAGGCCTGCGTCGGCAGATCCTCGACCGCGCCGGGGCAGGCAAAGGCTCCGTTGTTATACAGCGCATCCAGCCTGCCGCCGGTGGCACTCAGCACCTCGTCCAGCGCGGCATGGATGCTCGCCTCGTCGGCATAATCAAGGCGGGGGCTGTCGAACCCATCGGCGCGCAGCCGCGCACAGTCGGCATCCTGACGGCAAGATGCAAACACCCTCCAGCCCCGATCCCGCAGCCCGTGCGCCGCATCATATCCTATCCCCGAAGAACACCCGGTGATCAGAACCGATCTTTCGGCCATGCCCCTGCCCCTTGTTGCGATTGCCTTCCGGCGTAGGGCAGGCCGACAGGCGGCGCAAGCGGATCAGTTCACGGCGTCAAGGAAGCGGTTCGACATCCAGCCGACCCGCGCGCCGTCGACGCTGCGCAGCTTGACCCAGCCATCGATATTTTCCGACACCACCTCGACCACGGCATTGCGGCGCAGCTGGTCGACCACGTGATACGCCGTTCCCGGACCGCTGCGCATGTTCACCACCGAGCCGGTGACCCGGTGCAGATCGCGCATGGGGTCGGGGTTGGCGTCGCTCTTGGTCTCGCGCGCGGCAAGCTTGGCGATCATCGCATCCGACGGACGGGCCAGCGGAATGCGCGCCGCAGACGCCAGCGTCACATCAAGCTTTTGCGCGGCGGGGGCGGCCTTTGCCCTGTCGACGGCGGGCTCTGCCACAGCTTGCCCGGCAGGCACGGCGCGGGCCGAGGCCAGCACCACGCCCGCAGCCGGCGCGGCGACGGTTACCAGCGGCGCAGCGGAGGTATCGGCGCGGGCAACCTCGGGCGAGCGCGCCACGGCGGCGGCCGCGCTGCGATCGGCGTTGAAATCAGCGCCGCCGGACATCTGGTACCAAGCCAGAGCAAGAAAGGCGAAGGTCAGGAAAATAAAGCTTTTCATATCAAAAACCGCCCCCCAGCGGCAGGCAACCAACAAACAGGCCGCCAACCACAGGCAGACGGCAAAACATGGCGGGCATAGTACAGCACACAGGCTTGTGATCAAAGCCGCGTTCGGAAAAATCGTCACGCGCCGGTCTGGATCGCTTGTCCGCCCCGCCGCGCGCTTGTATCACAACCTCTATGAATGACATCGTCGATGACCCCAATATGAACCCCAGGAACGTGGCCGAGCCGCTGCGCCGTGCCATTGGCGAGCGCTACCTGACCTACGCGCTGTCGACGATTATGAACCGGGCGCTTCCAGACGCCCGCGATGGGCTCAAGCCCGTTCATCGCCGTATCCTTTATGCAATGCGCAGGCTTCGGCTTGGTTCCGCCGGTGGCTTCCTGAAATCGGCAAAAATCAGCGGAGACACGATGGGGGACTTCCATCCCCATGGTGACGCGGCGATCTACGACGCTATGGCGCGACTCGCGCAGGATTTCACCATCCGCTATCCGCTGGTCAACGGTCAGGGAAATTTCGGCAATATCGACGGCGACAACCCCGCCGCCTCGCGCTACACCGAAGCGCGCATGACCATCATGGCCGAGGCGCTGCTGGAGGGGCTTGACGAGAACGCCGTCGATTTCCGCCCCAATTACGATGGCCGCCTCGAAGAGCCGATCGTGCTGCCCGCCTCTTACCCGAACCTGCTGGCCAACGGGTCAAGCGGCATCGCGGTGGGCATGGCCACCAACATTCCGCCGCACAATATCGGCGAGCTGATCAACGCCTGCCTGCATCTGATCAAGCATCCCAACGCGGTGGACGATTCGCTGCTGCAGCACGTGCCCGGCCCCGATTTCCCCACCGGCGGCGTCATCGTCGAGCCGCCCGAGAACATCGCGCAGGCCTATAGCACCGGGCGCGGCTCGATCCGGCTACGTGCGCGCTGGTATGTCGAGGATCTGGGCCGTGGCCAGTGGCAGATCGTGGTCACCGAGATTCCCTATCAGGTTCAGAAATCCAAGCTGGTCGAGCGGCTGGCCGAGTTGATCCAGACCCGCAAAGTGCCGATTCTGGGCGATATTCGCGATGAATCCGCCGAAGACATCCGCATGGTGCTGGAACCCAAGACCCGCAACGTCGATCCCGACGTGCTGATGAACATGCTGTTCCGCCATTCGGATCTGGAAATCCGCTTTTCGCTGAACATGAACGTGCTGATCGACGGGCTGACGCCAAAGGTCTGCTCGCTCAAGGAAGTGCTGCGGGCGTTCCTTGATTTCCGGCGCGACGTGCTGTGCCGCCGCTCGCAGCACCGGATGGAAAAGATCGACCACCGGCTCGAAGTGCTCGAAGGGCTGATCATCGCCTTCCTCAATCTCGACCGGGTGATCGACATCATCCGCTACGACGATGACCCAAAGGCGGCGCTGATGCGCGAGGACTGGGCCAAGACCCATGCCCGCGCCATGGACGAGAAAGATTACGTCGCGCCCCGCGCCGACCCGTCGGCCGAGATCGTGCTGAGCGAAGTGCAGACCGAGGCGATCCTCAACATGCGCCTGCGCTCTCTGCGCCGTCTCGAAGAGATGGAGCTGGTGCGCGAGCGCGACGCGCTCAAGGCCGAACGCGAGGGGCTCGAAACGCTGCTCGCCTCGGACGAATTGCAGTGGAAGCGCATCTCGGAACAGCTGCGCGACGTCAGGAAAAGCTTCACCAAGGATTACGCGCGCGGCCAGCGGCTGACCTCGTTCGCCGAGGCGGGCGAGACCGAAGACGTGCCGATCGAGGCCCTGATCGAGCGCGAGCCGATCACCGTGGTCTGTTCGAAAATGGGCTGGATCCGGGCGATGACCGGCCATATCGCGCTGGACCGCGAGCTGAAATTCAAGGACGGCGACGGCCCGCGCTTTACCTTCCACGCCGAAACCACCGACAAGCTGCTGGTGTTCGCGTCGAACGGGCGATTCTACACGATCACCGCGGCCAACTTGCCCGGCGGGCGCGGCATGGGCGAGCCGCTGCGGCTGATGGTCGATCTGCCGAACGAGGCCGAGATCGTCGACATCTTCATCCACCAGCCGGACCGGCGGCTGCTGCTGGCCTCTTCGGCGGGCGATGGATTCGTCGTTTCCGAAAACGAGGTGGTGGCGCAGACCCGCGCCGGCAAGCAGGTCATCAACGTCAAGGCTCCGGCAGTGGCGCGCGTGTGCAAGCCGGTCAACGGCGATGCGGTGGCGGTGGTTGGCGACAATCGCAAGGTGCTGGTGTTCATGCTCGAGGAACTGCCCGAGATGAGCCGCGGCAAGGGCGTTCGGTTGCAGAAATACAAAGACGGAGGGATGTCGGATGCGACGACCTTCAACTTTGCCGTGGGCCTGTCGTGGCGCGACCCTGCCGGGCGCACCCGCACGGAAAGCAACCTTGACGAATGGCTTGCCAAGCGCGCCACTTCGGGGCGCATGGCCCCGCGAGGCTTCCCACGCGACAACACCTTCACCTGACCCCGCCTGACCGGGCGGGGCCGGGCCCGTTTGACCAGCGGCGGCCCCCGCCCGGAAAGGCAGTGCCATGACCGAAGCCCCCCCGGTGCCCGATCACGCCATTGGCGAATACACCGGAGACGGCAAAACGCTGTTCTGGCTCGCCCTGCGCACCTCGCTGCTGACGCTGTTGACCTTGGGCATCTACCGCTTCTGGGCCAAGACCCGCATCCGGCGCTACACGTGGTCGGCAACCCGGCTGGATGGCACCCGGTTCGAATACACCGGCACCGGGCTGGAGAAATTCCTGGGTTTCCTGATGGCGGTGGTGATCCTTGCGGTCTACCTCGGGGTGCTGCAACTGCTGCTGGTCTGGTTCGGCATGACGATCTTTGCCGACCCCGAAACGCCCGAGCAGGCGATGCTTCAGGGGATGGGCCTGTCGGTTTCGGCGCTGGCGGTGACGCCGCTGGTGTTCTTTGCGCAATACCGCGCCCGGCGCTACCGGCTGGCCCGCACCCGCTGGCGTGGCATCCGCTGTGGCATGGACAAGGCCGCATGGGGCTATGCGTTTCGCGCCATGGGCTACTGGGCGCTGACGCTTGTCAGCCTTGGGGCGCTACTACCGCTGATGACCTTCCGGCTGGAAAAATACATGACCGAGCGCAGCTGGTTCGGCGATGCCCGCTTTGAACAGCACGGCAGCTGGACCGGGATGTACCGTCAGATGAAACATCTGCTGATCGGGCTGGCGCTGGTGCTGGGCGGGCTGCTGACCGGATCAATCGGGATGGCGACCGACCAGCCCGCGCTGATCATCGGTTACGCGGCCTTTGCCGTGGGTCTGGTGTGGTTTCCCATCGGCGTGATCTCGTGGCGGGTGCAGAGCTTTGCCTATCTGACCCGCCACAAAACGCTGGGCCGGCGCGTCACATTCGACGCCCAGCCCGAGACAAAGACGGTGATCCTTGCATGGGTGGTTGGCAGCATCGTTCTGGCCGTCGCGCTGTCGGTCGCGACCGGGATCATCGGCGGCACGGTCGCAGCCTTGCTGGCAGGCTCGGGCTTTGCGGTCGAGACAGGCAACGGTGATCACCTGTTCCTGCCGATCGTGCTGGCGGCGCTTGGCTACCTGCTGACGCTGGCGGCAACGCAGGCCGGGGCGCTGGCCGCCATCGTGCAGCCGATCCTGAAACATTACGTCACCACGCTGACACTCCACAACATTTCCGCGCTGGACGAGATCCACCAGCGCGCCGCCGATCCGGGCGCCGATGCCGAAGGCTTTGCCGATGCGCTCGATCTTGGCGGGGCGTTGTGATGCAAGGCGCGGCGCATCTCTATGACGGGCACTCGGCGCGCCGCCACGCGGTGACGGTCAGCTTGGCGCGCCACGATCTTGCGCTGCGGATCGAGGGCAGCACCCTGCCCGCCCCGCTGCTGTGGCCGCTCGCCGACCTGCGCCGCCTGCGGGATCACGCCGACGCCGACCAGCTGGTGCTGACCCGTCATCAGGACAGCAAAGACGAGCAGCCACGCGATGCCGCCCGACTGGTGATCGACGATGCCGCACTGGCGCAGTGGCTGCAGCGCACCCGCCCCGGGCTGGACCGGCGCGACGTAACGCGCGGCACCGCACGGCGCATCGCACTGCGCGGCATGGCGGCGCTTGCGGCGGTGGCGCTGATGCTCTTCGTCATCCTGCCTGCGCTGGCTGGCACCATGGCGCGCCTGCTGCCGATGGAGCGCGAGATCGCATTTGGTCGCAGCGTCAAGGCGCAGATGGAACGGCTTCTCGGCGGCTCCGAGCTGGACGGGCTGGATTGCACCGCCCCCGAAGGCCGCGCTGCGCTGGACGCGATGGTGACGCGCCTGACACAGGGGCAGGATCTGGGCTATCCGCTACAAATCAGCGTGATCGATCACGGCATGGTCAATGCCTTTGCGGTGCCCGGCGGGCAGGTCGTGCTGCTGCGCGGTTTGATCGAGGCGGCCGATTCGCCCGACGGCGTCGCTGCCGTGCTGGCGCATGAGATCGGCCATGTGGTGCACCGCGACCCGACGCGCGAGGCGTTGCGCGCCGCGGGCTCGGTCGGTCTTTTGGGGCTGCTGCTGGGCGATGTGACCGGCGGCGCGGCCATTGCGGGTGTGGCGCAGCGGCTGATCAACGCAAGCTACGGGCAAAATGCCGAAAGCGCCGCCGATGCCTATGCGCTCGACGCGCTGGCGCAGGCCGGGCTGCCGCCCTCGGCCCTTGGCGACATGTTCGAGATGTTCCGCGAGCGCCATGGCGACACCAGCGGGCCGATGGCGCATTTCCTGTCGCATCCGCAGCTGTCATCCCGCATCGACGCCGCCAACGCGGCCGCGCCGGGCGAGGCCCTCGGCCCGGTGCTGGACGCGGCCCAGTGGCAGGCGCTGCGCAGCATCTGCGGCTGAGCCGGGCGCGTCTGCACAAGGATCGCAGGCCCGACAAACCGCGACAAAGGTCGCGCGAGATTGCGACGCGGCGTCCCTTTTACGCTAACATGTCGTATTGGTACTGTTTTACCCGAGCCCGGTTCGTTATCAACCGTCCAAAGATTGTTTCGGGAGTCGCGCCCGCCGCGACGGTTATAGGGAGAAACTCGCCGATGAAGGTGCTCGTACCTGTCAAACGCGTGATCGACTACAACGTAAAGGTCCGCGTCAAGGCGGATGGTTCCGGTGTCGATCTGGCCAACGTCAAGATGTCGATGAACCCCTTCGACGAGATCGCCGTCGAGGAAGCCATCCGCCTCAAGGAGGCCGGCAAGGCGACCGAGGTGATCGCCGTGTCGATCGGCATCGACAAGGCGCAGGAAACGCTGCGCACCGCGCTGGCGATGGGCGCCGACCGGGCGATCCTCGTGGTGGCCGCCGATGACGTTCACAACGATATCGAACCGCTCGCCGTGGCCAAGATCCTTGCCGCCATCGTCAAGGAAGAAGAGCCCGGCCTCGTGATCTGCGGCAAGCAGGCCATCGACAACGATCTGGGCGCCACGGGGCAGATGCTGGCGGCGCTGACCGGCTTTGCGCAGGCGACCAACGCCAACACGCTGGCGGTTGAAGACGGCGCGGCAATTGTCGCCCGCGAGGTCGACGGCGGCTTGCAGACCATCAAGGTCACGCTTCCGGCCATCGTTACCGCCGACCTTCGCCTCAACGAGCCGCGCTATGCCTCGCTGCCCAACATCATGAAGGCAAAGAAAAAGCCGCTGGAGCAGAAGACCGCCGCCGATTACGGCGTCGATGTCTCGCCCCGGCTTGAAATCGTGACCACCGCCGAGCCCGCGGCCCGCGCCGCTGGCATCAAGGTCGGATCGGTCGACGAACTGGTCGGCAAACTCAAAGATGCGGGGGTGATCTGATGTCTGTTCTTCTTCTTGCTGAAATCACCGATGGCGCGCTGTCGATGGATGCAACCGCCAAGACCGTGACGGCCTGTGCGCCTCTGGGCGATGTCACCGTGCTGTGCATCGGCTCGTCGGCCAAGGACGCTGCTGCCGAGGCCGCGACCATCACGGGCGTGGCAAAGGTGCTCTGCGCCGAGGATGCGCTTTACAGCCACCGTCTGGCCGAGCCGGTGTCGGCGCTGATCGTATCGCTGGCAGGCGATTATTCGCATATCGTGGCCCCGGCCACGACCGATGCCAAGAACATCCTTCCGCGCGTCGCCGCGCTGCTGGACGTGATGGTCATCACCGATGCGACCAAAGCCATCGACGCCGACACGTTCGAGCGCCCGGTCTACGCCGGCAACGCCATGCAGACCATCAAATCCAAGGATGCGACCAAGGTTGTGAGCTTCCGCACCTCGACCTTTGACGCGGCAGCCACCGGCGGCGCGGCACCGGTCGAAGACATCGCTGCGGGCGAAAACCCGGCGCTGTCGGAATGGATCGAAGACAAGGTCGCCGCAAGCGATCGCCCCGAGCTGACCTCGGCCAAGATCGTGGTGTCCGGCGGACGCGGCGTTGGCTCTGACGAAAACTTCAAGATCATCGAAGCGCTGGCCGACAAGCTGGGCGCGGCGGTGGGCGCCTCGCGCGCGGCGGTCGATTCGGGCTTTGCGCCGAACGACTGGCAGGTCGGCCAGACCGGCAAGGTCGTGGCGCCGGACCTGTATGTTGCCTGCGGCATCTCGGGTGCGATCCAGCACCTCGCCGGGATGAAGGACAGCAAGGTCATCGTCGCGATCAACAAGGACGAGGAAGCGCCGATCTTTCAGGTCGCCGATTTCGGCCTTGTCGCCGACCTGTTCGCAGCCGTGCCGGAGATGACCGACAAGGTCTGATCCCTGCCGATCACCATACAAGGGCCCGCCACTGCGCGGGCCCTTTCGCGTTTTCAGATGTCTTCCAGCGCCGGGTCGTCCTTGATCTCGACATGCTGGATATCCTCGGCGCCAAGCCCCTTGATCAGCGAGGGGATCATCATGAACACCAGCGCAAAGATTGGCAGCCCGATCACCGTGATCACCTGTTGCAGCGCGTTCAGCCCCGCATCCCCGGCCAGCCAGATCAGCATCCCCGCGATGGTGCCTTCGGCGACGCCCCAATAGACGCGCTGGTGCACCGGGCCGGGGGTTTCCTCGCCGGTGCACAGCATGTCGACCACCAGCGAGGCGCTGTCCGACGAGGTGGCGAAAAAGATCGCCACAATCACCACGGCAAAACCCTGGATCAGGGTCGTGTAGGGGAAATGTTCGAAAAATGCGAACATCGCCAGCGGAACGGATTCAGCCACCGCGCGGCTCAGCTCACCGGCGCTCTCGCCCATAGCGGCGCGAGCGGCCTCCCCGATGCCGTCGATCTGCATCGCCTGCCAGCCGAAGATGGCAAACCAGATCAGCGTGAAGGCCGACGGCGCCAGCAGCACCCCCATGACGAATTCGCGGATCGTCCGCCCGCGTGAAATCCGCGCCACGAACAGACCGATGAAGGGCGACCATGTCACCGTCCACGCCCAGTAGAACACCGTCCAGCTGCCCTGCCAGCCCCAGCCCTCGCCGCTGGGATGGGCATAGGCCAGCATGTCGTTCCAGAACGCCAGCTGCGGCAGGTTGCCGAAATAGATACCCACGGTCTGCACGATGCCGCGCAGCAGGAACAGCGTCGATCCGGTCACCAGCACAAAGACCAGCAGCGCCACGGCCATGCCGATGTTGATGTTCGACAACAGCTTCACCCCGGAATCCATCCCCGCGACGATGGACCCGACCGCAACGCAGGTCAGCACCGCGATGATGCCGATGCGCATCCATGTGGTGTTTTCCATGCCGGTCAGTTCCGACAGGCCCGCCGCAATCTGGCTGGACCCGAGGCCAAGTGAAACCGCAACGCCAAACAGCGTGCCAAGGATCGCCGCCACGTCGATGGCCTTGCCGATCGGTCCGTGAATGCCGTCCTTGAGCAGCGGGTAGAACACCGATGACACCCGCACCGGCAGATCGTAGCGATGAATGAAATAGGCAAAGGCCAGCCCGGGCAGGGTAAAGATCGTCCAGGTGTGCAGGCCAAGGTGATACAGCGCAAAGGCCATCGCGTCCTGCGAGGCTTCGATGCTGTAGGGCACGACCCCCTCGCGCGGTGGCGATGAGAAATGCGAGATCGGCTCGGCGACGCCCCAGAACATCAGCACCGTGCCGATGCCCCCCGCGAACAGCATGGTGAACCATGACAGGTTATCGAAATCGGGCTTGGTGTCGGTGCGCCCGAGGATGATGTGGCCGTGCCGCGAGCAGGCGACCCAGATCAGAAAACCCAGCCAGACGTTGACCCCAAGGATGAAGAACCAGCCAAGGTTCGTCACCACCCAGGCCCGCCCGCTTTCGAAAAAGGCGCCGATGGCCGTGGGGGCGATGATCAGCGCGCCGAGGAACAGAACCATCAGCCCCGAGGCGCTGAAAAAGATCGTTGTGTCGGTGCGCAGACGTAGCGCGCGTGCCAATCCGGTCATGACTGTCCCTGCCTTTTGCAATGCAATTTTGACCCAACGCAGGGTTGCAGAGGATGTTCCCTGCCGAATTCGCCTGTGCAGCGCTGCATGTCGGCTGTGCGGCCCCGTGGATTGCGACAGCCCGGCAGAAGCTTAGGTGTTTGGCAACCTCTCACCCTGCAAGGATTTCCCGACATGGCTTTGAAGCTCAAGATCGTCACCGCCTCCACCCGCCCCGGCCGCATCGGCCCGATCATCAGCAACTGGGTTGCCGAGCAGGCCAGCGCCCATGGCAAGTTCGAGGTCGAGATCCTTGACCTCGAGAGCTTCAGCCTGCCGCTGCTGGACGAGCCGAACCATCCGGCCATGCAGAACTACACGCAGGATCACACCAAGGCCCTGAGCGCCGCCGTCGCCGATGCCGATGCGTTTGTCTTTGTGACGCCGGAATACAACGGCTTCCCGCCCGCCGCCGTGATCAACGCGCTTCAGGCGCTGGTGGTGGAATGGAATCGCAAGGTCGCGGGCGTCGTGTCCTACGGCGGTATTTCGGGCGGGCTGCGTTCGGCGCAGGAACTGCGGATGCTGCTTGCGAATATGGGGATCATGCCGCTCAAGCAGGCGGTGCCGATGCCAATGGTGTTTGGCGATCTCACCAAGGAGGGCACGCTGACCCCCAATGCCGAGGTCGCCAAGGGCACCGTCGGAATGCTCGACGAGCTGCACGTCTGGGCCGGCGCGCTAAAGACCATCCGCTGAGACGCCCGGGGCGGGGCCATCGCGGCCCCGCGCCTTTTCCCCTTAGCTCGACACCTGCTCGCGCAGGATCGACGCGGTCAGCGAGAACATCAGGTAGACCCCCGAAAAGATCAGGAACGCGAGGATGGTGTTCTCGAACTTGCGCGGATAGCTCGGGTCTTCGGAGGCGACCGGCACCACCGAGGTGGTCAGATAGCGCGCCTGACTGTCGGCATCCCGTCGCGCCTGTTCCAGCCGTTCCAGCGCCGTCTGAAGCATCAGGTCGCGGGTCGACAGATCGGCCTCGGCCAGCTTGATCTGCACCGCGATCTCGGCCAGCGAATTTTCCCCGGTTGTTGCCTGCGTCATCTGGTTGTTCAGCGTGGCCAGCAGCGCCTCAAGCCGGCGCACATCGCCACGCGCCCCGTCGACCTTGGCCTGGTTCGGACGCGCGTTGTCGAGCAGCGCCTGAAGCGCAAGCTGCTTTTCCTGAAGCTGGATTTCGATGTTGTTGACCTGCCCGCGCAGCGCGGCAATGCGCCCTTCGGGGTCGATGACGGCGCCGTCCTGCTGCAAGCGCACCAGCTTTTCCTGCGCCTGCGCCCGCGCCGCCTCGGCATCCCTGAGCCCGACCTCGGCATCATCCACCGCGTTCGAACGCTTGCGCATCGACAGGTTGTCGACGCGGGCTTCGGCATAGCCGATCAGCGCACGGCTGAACCGTGCCGCGGTCTCGGGGTCGGCGGCAAGGATCTGCATCTTGATGACACCTTCGGTCGGGTCATAGCCGATCTCGATGTTGCGCTTGTACAGCGCATAGGCCGCCTCGTTCGAGGCACCGGGATCAAGCCGCTGGATCGGGTCGATCCAGTCCTGTTCGAAATGGGTCTTGAAACCTTCGTCCCGGTCGAGCCGCAGCATCGCGTCCTTGGACATCAGGTAGCTTTGCACCGCGATCGCGTCCTGATTGGTGGCAAATTGCGTGCCCGAGAACAGCGAGCCCATCGAACTGGCCGAATTTTCGGCCTTGAGAATAAGGAATTCCGACTTCGTGGCAAACATCGGCGTCGCCATGATATAGAAATAATACCCCGCAAGGATCGTCGGCAGGAACACGAAGAACGCCAGCCGCGTCAGCAGCAGCAGCAGCTTCTTGCGGCGCCGGGCGGCCAGATCCTGCTGGATCTGCATGATCTCGGCGGCGCGCCGCTCCGACGGGCTGGCCATCTGGGTCGAGGGCAGCTGCGCCTTGCCGGTCTCGACCTTCTGCGGCAGCTGCACCTTGCCGCCCGAGGCGGGCGCTTCGGCGGCGGGGCTGTCGGTGCCTTTGTCCGGCACCACGAGTTCCAGCATGTTCGCGCGCTGGAACGGGTCGATGCCGCGGACCCGCAAGAGGCGCACCGCATCGAAATCCGAGGTCGGCGCCATGCCGTGCTTTTGCGCCACGCGCCGCGCCATGCGCAGCTGACGCCCGGTCAGGCCTTCGTTGCGGATCGCGTCCATGTCGGTCTTTGCGTCCCTGGCAGCGTCGGCAGTTGCCGGCTGCGAGCGTGGCGCGGGCTGAACCGGCGGGCGCAGCTCTTCGGCGGCCTGCGCCGGGCTCGGCTGTGTCACCGGCGCTGGCCTGGCTGGCTGCGCAGGCTCTGCCGGGGGCACCGGGGCCGTCGCGTCATTGGTTGCCGCCCCGGGCAAAGCGCCGCCCGCCTGCATCTCGCCGCTGCGGCGGACACGGAATTTCTTAGCCTTGGGTTTCGTAGTCATAGAGTCGCTTCGCCTCTTCCAAGGTTTCAAACATGTGCAGTTTGCCGTCCATCAGGACCGCCGCCTTGCGCGCGAATCGTTCAAGGATCTGTGGCTGGTGCGAGACGATCACGATGGTCGTCGTACGCAGCCGCTCTGCGAGGAGTTCGCCCGCCTTCTTGTTGAACTCGACGTCGGTGGAATTGGGCATCCCCTCGTCGATGAGATAGATGTCGAAATCCAGCGCCAGCATCAGCGCAAAGGTAAAGCGCGAGCGCATGCCGCTGGAATAGGTGCCCAGCGGCTGATCGAAATATTCACCAAGGTTGCAGAGCCAGCGGCAGAAGCTTTCGACGTAATCCGGATCGATACCGTACATCCGGGCGATGAACCGCGAGTTCTCGCGCGCCGAGATCTTCGACACCACCCCGCCCATGAATCCCAGCGGGAAAGACACCCGGCTGGTCGAGCGTATCTCGCCCTCGTCGGGTTTTTCCAGCCCGGCCATCATGCGGATCAGCGTCGACTTGCCGGTACCGTTCGGAGCAAGGATGCCCAGCGACTGGCCAAGTTCCACCCGGAACGACACGCGGTCAAGGATCACCTTGCGCCGCTGCCCTGTCCAGAAGGACTTGCTGACCGTGTCAAACTCAAGCATCCACCGTGCCCCGCACCATACGCCCTCCTCAGCAATACAGAGGGCAGATTAAGCATGTCTTAGGCGTGGAATCTGGTGATATTATGTCCCGATCGGGAAACAAAGAGCAATCGCCGGGGGTGTTATCCGGCGATTGTCTGGTTGTGGGGGCCACAAGATAGCGCGGGCTGCCCCAGCTGTGACCAAGGCGTTAACGCCGACTCAGGCGATGGCGCCCCAAGCAAGACCGGCGGCGAAGGCACCGATCAGGGCAAATCCGAAATAGGCGGCAAACACCCGCGGCTTGACCAGCGCCCAGACCGCGATGGCCGCCGGAATGCAGCTGACGCCGCCCGCCACCACAAAGCTCATCGCCGCACCCGGCGCCATGCCCTGCGCCAGCAGCGCATCGACCAGCGGCACGGCAGCATAGCCGTTCAAATACGCCGGGGCCCCGATCAGCGCGCCCAGCAGGATCGGCCAGACCCCGGTGCCGCCCAGAACGCCCGCGATGGTTTCTGCGGGGATATAGCGCAGCATCACGGCCTCGATCAGATAGGCGAGCAGCAGCCATTTCAGCAGGAAGACAAGGTTGGCCTGCGCCTCGGTGCGGAAGGTCTCGCGCCGCGCCGCATCCTGCCAGAAACGCCATTTCGGCGTACCCTGAAACGGCTTCGTCACGCCGCCACAACAGCTGCTGCCACAGGTCTTTGGCTGCGGCTTCAGCGGATCGGAAAACACCGGGCTGCGTTTCAACGCCATGGCGCCCAGCCCGCCCGCAAGCCCGATCGCCACCGCGGCCAGCGTCTTGGCCAGCGCGAAATCCAGCCCCAGCGTGCCCGCGGTCACCAGAAACATCGCCGGGTCCATCAGCGGCGAGGCCAGCCAGAAGGCCATCACCGCGCTGAGCGGCGCGCCCACCGCCAGCAGCGCGGCGATGAACGGGATGACCTCGCAGGAACAGAACGGCGACAGCCCGCCCAGCATCGCGGCCAACACGATCATCCGGGTTTCGCGCCCCTCGAAAGCCTTGGCCAGCAGGGTTTCCGCCCCGGAGGCCTTGATGGTGGCCACCGCCGCCACCGCAAACAGCACGAAGGGCAGCGTGTGCAACAGCGCCCCCAGCGCGAATTGCGCCGTGGGCAGGGTCTGGGGCGTATCGACCAGAGCGACAGACAGCAGCAGCAGCGCGCTCGCCATCCAGGCCTTGTCGAGTTTCGGCAGCCGTGCCGGGCGCCATGTGTCAGCCATCGTGATGCTCCGGGTGTTCGCTGCAACCCTCACAATCGGCGCAGCATTGAGTGACAAGAAACTCAGACAATGCCTGCACCTCTTCATAGGCGGCGGCGGCGCAGATGATGCTGCGGCCCTGCTTTTCCTGCCGCACGAGGCCGGCATGGGTCAGGATGCGCAGATGATGGGTCAGGGTCGAGCCGGTGACGCCGGTGCGCGCGCCAAGCGCACCAATGCTGATGCCCGAGGGGCCGGAGCGCACCAGCGCCCTGAGCACGCTCAGCCGCTGTTCAGAGCCAAGCGCGGCGAATTTCGACGCAGCGATCTCCAGCGGCATATCTTTGGGGATGGGGGATTCGTATTTCATATTTCTAGCATCATCGAAACATTCCCCACACGCAACGGTTCATTTCGATAATTTTCGAACTGTTCTGGCAATCTCGCGCCACGCGCTTATCTGCCCCTCATGGAACCGTTGCCAGAGCTCGCCGATCATCTCCGCGCCTGCCGCCTGTGTGCGCCGCGCTTTGCCACCACCCGCACCCAGCACGCCCCGCGCCCGGTGGTTTGGTTCGCGCCGGGCGCGCGGCTGCTGATCGCCTCGCAAGCGCCGGGACTGCGGGCGCATCAAAGCCAGAAGCCATTTGACGATGCGTCGGGCATACGCCTGCGTGATTGGCTGGGGCTGGACGAGGCGACCTTCTGGGACCGCTCGAAGGTGGCGATCATACCAATGGCCTTCTGCTTTCCGGGCTATGATGCGGCGGGGTCCGACCTGCCGCCGCCGCCGATCTGCCGCGCCACGTGGCACGACCGGCTGTTCGCCGCATTGGGCGACGTTCAACTGCGGCTTTATATCGGCGGCTATGCCCATCGCTATCATCTTGGCGTGAAAACCGGCGTCACCGAGACGGTGCGCGGCTGGCGCGACCATTTGCCGGGCGCTATCCCCTTGCCTCATCCGTCGTGGCGCAATACCGCATGGCTCAAACGCAACCCGTGGTTCGAGGCCGAGCTTTTGCCGGTGCTGCGATCCCGCGTCCGCGAGGCGATGACATGACTTTGGAAACCCCACTCGACCACGCCCATGCCGCGATGGAGGCCGCCCCGCTGGACGGGGCCGCCCGCCTGCGGTTCTACGAACGGCTTGCCGATGGCGAGCTGTTCGTGCTGCTGGCGAAAGAAGCGACCGGCGACACCGTCGAACCCGAGGTGTTCGAACTGGCCGATGCCTCCTTCGTGCTGGTGTTCGATCGCGAAGAGCGCCTGTCGCAATTCGTCGGGGCCGCCGCGCCCTATGCGGCGCTGTCGGGGCGGGCCTGCGCGTCGATGCTGGCCGGGCAAGGCATCGGCCTTGCGGTCAACCTCGAGGTGGCGCCGTCGTCGATCCTGCTGCCGCCCGAAGCGGTGGACTGGCTGAACGAGACGCTGGGCCACGGCCCCGCCGAAACCCATGGCCAGATCGAAGAGGTCACGCCGCCGGGCGGGCTGCCCGAGTCGCTGATCACCGCGCTGGACACCAAGCTGGCAACGGCGGTGGGGCTTGCCCGCGCCGCATGGCTTGCCGGGGTGCGCTATGAGGATGGCACCCGCAGCCACCTTCTGGCCTTTGCCGGGGCAGTGCCGGGGGCCGAGGATGCGCTGGCCCGCGCCGTTAACGAGGCGCTGGTGTTTTCGGGGATCGAGGCTGGCTCGCTCGACGTGACCTTCGTGCGCGATCACGACCCGCTGGCGGCATCGCTGACCCGCGTCGGGCTGCGCTTCGATCTACCCGAACCGGAAAAGCCTGCGCGGATCGAACCCATCGCGCCCGGGTCCGACCCGGACAGCCCGCCAATCCTGCGCTAGGCCTCAGCCCACCGCGATATTGTCGATCAGCCGCACGCCGCCGATCCATGCGGCGGCGAGCAACCGCGCCGGGCGGTCGAGCCGATCCAGCAGGGCCAGCCCGTCAGCGGCGCGCAGCTCGATGTATTCGACCTTGTCGAACCCGGCCTCCAGCAGCGCCGCTTCGGCAGGCCCGCCCAGCTCGGCCATCGTCCCGCCCTGCGCCAGCGCCTCGGCCATGCCTTGCATGACGTGGCCCAGCGCCGGGGCCTTTCCCCGCGCATAAGCCGGCAGCAAAAGGTTGCGCGACGACAGCGCCAGCCCGTCGGGTTCGCGCACCGTGGGGCAGCCGATCACCTCGACCGGGATATCCAGATCCGCTGCCATCCGCCGCACCACCTGCAATTGCTGGTAATCCTTTTCGCCGAACCACGCCTTGTCGGCGCCGGTCTGAAGGAACAGCTTGGGCACCACTGTGGTCACCCCGTCGAAATGCCCTGGCCGGAACGCCCCGCACAGGATCTCGGTCAGCCCATCCACATGCACCGAGGTCGCAAAGCCATCGGGATAGATCTCTGACGGGCCGGGCACATAGATCACATCGACCCCGAAAGGCGCGAGCTTTTCGGCATCCTGATGTTCGGTGCGCGGGTAGTTTTCCAGATCAGACGGATTGTTGAACTGCCGAGGATTGACAAAGATCGTCACGATCACCCGGTCGGCCCCGGCCCTTGCCGCCTGCGCAAGGCTCAGGTGGCCCTCGTGCAGCGCCCCCATGGTGGGCACCACGCCGATCACCTCTCCGGCGCGTTTCCAAGCGGTGACGCGGGCGCGCAGGGCCGCCTTGTCGCGGATGATCTCGGTCATTTCATCGGCTCCGTATCGGCAAAGACATGCTCTGGCGCGGGAAAGGCGCGGGCGCGCACCTCTGCGGCATAGGTGGCGATGGCGCCTTCGGCCTGATCGCCAAGGCTGGCATAGCGCTTGACGAATTTCGGCTTGAAGGCGGTGAACAGCCCCAGCATGTCGTCGACCACAAGGATCTGCCCGTCACAACCCGCCGACGCGCCGATGCCGATGGTCGGTATGTCTACCGCCTCGGTCACACGGTCGGCCAGCGCGGCGGGCAGCTTTTCCAGCACCACGGCAAAGGCTCCGGCCTCGGCCACGGCGCGGGCATCCGCCAGCAGCGCCTCGCCCGCCGCGCCCCGGCCCTGCACCTTGTAGCCACCCAGCGTGTTGATCGACTGCGGTGTCAGGCCGACATGCGCCATCACCGGAATGCCGCGCCCGGTCAGAAAGGCGATGGTCGGCGCCATCTGGACCCCGCCTTCCAGCTTCACCGCGCCAGCGCCGGTTTCCGCCATGATGCGGGCGGCGTTGCGAAACGCCTGCTCGCGGCTTTCCTCGTAGCTGCCAAAGGGCATGTCGACGACCATCATCGCCCGGCTCAGCCCGCGCTTTACCGCGCGGCCATGCAGGATCATCATCTCGAGCGTGACGCCCAGCGTCGATTCCAGCCCGTGCAGCACCATGCCGACGGAATCCCCTACCAGCACGAAATCGCAATGGGCGTCCATCAGCTGGGCCATCGGCGTGGTATAGGCGGTGAGGCTGACAATCGGCACGCCGCCCTTGCGGGCGCGGATATCGTCCGGCAGCGGCACGCCCTTGTGTGCGGTTGCGCTCATGTGCTCCTCCCTAAGCTGTGGCGCCCTCTATCAGCCCGCGCGATGCCTTTCCAGTGCGACGCGCCTTGCACCTTTGGCGAATTGCGTCACAGTTCGACAATCATCCCAGAACGGAGAGCCGCCGATGTCCCGCCTTGCCCTTGTCGCCGCGCTGCTTGCCGCACAGGCCGCCAGCGCCCAGCAGACCGACATCACCGTCGCCCTGCAACTGGAACCGCCGCATCTTGATCCGACCTCGGCAGCGGCCGGGGCCATCGATTCAGTGCTGTATTCCAACGTCTTCGAAGGGCTGACGAAATTCACCGAAACCGGGGCCATCGCCCCCGGCCTTGCGCAAAGCTGGGACATTTCCGACGACGGCGCGCGCTACACCTTTCACCTCGCCAGCGGCGTGACCTTCCACGACGGCAGCGCGATGGACGCCGAAGACGTCAAGTTCAGCCTTGATCGCGCCCGCGCCGATGACAGCCAGAACGCACAAAAGGCGCTGTTCGCGGGCATCACGTCGGTCGACGTGATCGACCCGCAAACCGTCGAGGTGACGCTGGGCGCGCCTGACGGCAACTTCCTGTTCAACCTCGCTTGGGGGGATGCAGTGATCGTCGCGCCCGAAAGCGTCGATGGCATCAAGCAGACCCCGATCGGCACCGGCCCGTTCAAATTCTCGCGCTGGGTGACGGGCGATCGCATCGAGCTGGCCCGCAACGACGCCTACTGGGGCACCGAGCCGGCGCTGAGCGACGTCACTTTCCGGTTCATCGCCGACCCGACAGCGGCCTTTGCCGCGATGATGGCGCAGGATATCGACGTCTTCGCCGGCTTCCCCGCCCCCGAAAACCTGCCGATGTTCGCCGCCGACCCGCGCTTTCAGGTGCTGTCCGGCACCACCGAGGGCGAGACCATCCTTGCGATGAACAACGCCCAAGCGCCGCTGAACGATGTGCGCGTGCGCGAGGCGGTGGCCCATGCCATCGACCGGCAGGCGATCATCGACGGCGCGATGTTCGGACAGGGCACGCCCATCGGCACCCATTTCGCCCCGCATAACCCCGATTACGTCGATCTGACCGGGCTGTCCGCCTATGACCCCGCGAAATCACGCGAGTTGCTGACCAAGGCGGGCTATTCCGAAGGCTTCACCACCACGCTGAAGCTGCCGCCGCCCTCCTATGCCCGGCGCGGCGGCGAGATCATCGCGGCGCAGCTGCGCGAAGTCGGGATCTCGACCGAGATCGTCAATCTCGAATGGGCGCAATGGCTTGAAGAGGTGTTCAAGGGCAAGGATTTCGGCATGACCATCGTGTCGCACACCGAACCCTTCGACATCGGCATCTATGCGCGGCCCGATTACTACTTCCAGTACGGCAAGCCGGAATTTTCCGAGCTGATGACCACGCTGAGCGCAACATCCGACCCGGCGGCGCGCTCGGCGCTGATCAAGCAGGCTGAAACCATGATCGCCGAGGATTACGTCAACGCCTATCTGTTCCAGCTTGGCTTTGCCACGGTGGCTGATGCGCGGCTGACCGGGCTGTGGACCAACCAGCCGACGCAAGCCACCGACCTTACCGCGGTGCGCTGGACCGAGTGAACGGGATCACCGACAGCGCGACTCCGCCCAGCACCAGCCCGCAGGCGAGCACAAAGCGCAGCGTCAGCGCCTCGCCCAGAAAGGCCATGCCGCCCGCCATGGCGATCACCGGCACGGTCAGCTGGGCGACGGCGGCGGTCGATGACGGGATGCGCGGCAGCACCGCGTACCATATGATGTAGCCAAGCGCCGAGGTCACCGCGCCCGAGAACACCGCCAGCAGCACCGCGCTGGCGGACCAGCTTGCGACCCTGCCGCCGTCGCCACCCATGACAAACAGCCCGATCTGCACAAGGCAGCCCAGCCCTGCAGTCAGCACGAAATTCGCCGCGCTCGACACCATCGGCACCGTCGACAGCTTGCCCGCCAGCGAATAGATACCCCAGCCAAAGCCCGCAACCAGCATGGCCAGCGCGTGCGGCAGGCTGGGGGCCGCGCCGCCGCCCGGCGCCAGCAGCCATACCAACCCGCCAAAGGCCAGCCCCGCCCCGACCCAGCGGCGCGGCGGAATGACCTCACGTGCCATGGCACCAGCCGCGAACATCGTCACCTGCACCATGCCGAACAGCAGCAGCGCCCCCAGCCCGGCAGCCAGCCCATCATAGGCCACTGAAAACCCGTAGATATACAGGAAAAGCCCGGCAACGGCCGCCAGCCGCCCCGGACCGCCCAGCGAAAACCGCCCCTGACGCAGCAGCACCAGAACCGACAGCATCACCGCGCCGGACAGCAGGCGCAGCGTTCCGAAACTGGTGGCGTCGATGCCGCCCCCGGCCAGCGCCGCGCGGTTGAGCAGTGAATTGGCCGCAAACGCCACCATGGTCAGCGCGATCAGTCCGAACAGTTTCATGTATCCTCCGGGCGGCGGCTCAGTCAGGCCGCGCCGTGCTTTCCGCTTTTTTCTTCTGCAAGGCCGCCAGCTTGGCGTTCAACCGGCCGCGCCGCCGCTTCTGATAGGCGCTGATCACCGGCACCGTCAGATAATAAGCAACCAGCGCGGTGATGATCCCCGGCAGGATGCCCCCGATCATGTAGGGGTAGAACACCGTGTGATAAAAGGCGATCAACGCCGTCCAGTCGGTGGGGTTGCCCTGAAGCCAGTTCAACAAGTTGTCCCAAAGATCCTGCCCCGCCATGGTAAAGCGGTGGAGCAGCGATGTGTGATGGGGCTCGTGCCGGTCGATGCCCAGCAGCCAGTAACCGTTGCGCAGCGAGGCGATGCCGATCGGCACATAGGTCAGCGGATTGCCGACAAACGTGCCAAGGAAGGCCGCAAGGAAGTTGCCCCGCAGCAGCCAGGCCAGCCCGCCCGCCACCACGAAATGCAGCCCGTAAAACGGCGTGAAAGTGGTGAAGACCCCGGCAAACACCCCGCGCGCGATCTTTTCCGGGGAATCCGGCAGACGATGCAGCCGGTGCTGCATGTAACGCGCCGCGCGCGTCCAGCCGCCGCGCGGCCAGAACAGCTCGAACACGGCTCGCAAAAAGGGCCGTCTGTCGCGGCGTTTGAACACGCGTCCCGTCCGTTATTCCTGCGGCGGCCCGTGCTGTGGACCGCTGCTCCCCAAGTCGTAATCGCGCCCCGGCAGGGCCGCCCCATCAATGCGCCGACCCTAGCGCCATGACGCGCGAGGGAAAGCCTATTCCGCCGCCGCGGGCGCAACCGCCAGCGCAGTATCGCGCCTGCGGTGCACCGAGGCCACATCGCTTTCCGCCTCGAGCGCCGAGACCACCGAGTGCAGATGTTCGACATCGCGGAATTCGATGTCCATCCGCATTCTGAAGAAATCGGGTTTACGATCCACGAAGGTCAGATCGGAAATGTTGGCCTGACGCTCGCCGATCAGGCTGCACACGCGGCCCAGAACCCCCGCGTCGTTGCCAAGGGTCAGCTCGAGCGTCACATCATAGGCGGCGGGATGGGTGCCTTCCTCCCAGCGCAGATCGACCCAGCGTTCGGGCTGATCTTCCCAAGCGGCAAGGGAATCGCAGTCGATGGCGTGCACGTACACGCCCTTGCCGCGCTGGGTGATGCCGATGATGCGTTCGCCCGGCAGCGGCTGGCAGCAGCGCGCCCGGGTAAAGCCCTGCCCCGGCTCCAGACCGATCACCGCCGATTGCGCGTCGATCTCGTCGCCGCGTGCATCGTCAAGTTCGGGGTAAACCGCGTGCACCACCTCGCGTGAGGTGATCTCGGCGCTGCCAAGCCGCACCAGCAGCTCGTTGCGTCCGCTGATGCGCAGGGTGCGGGCGGCCTTTTCCAGCACCTTGTCGGTGGCCTTCTTGCCAAGATGTTCAAAGGCCGAGCGTGCCAGTTCCGCCCCCAGCCGCATGAACCGCTCGCGCCCGGCTTCGCGCAGGGCGCGGCGGATGGCGGTGCGGGCCTTGCCTGTGGTGGCGATGTCGAGCCATGTCGCCTGCGGGGTCTGGCCCTCGGCGGTGATGATCTCGACCGACTGGCCGTTCTTGAGCCGGGTCCAGAGCGGCACGCGAATGCCATCGACCTTGGCCCCGACGCAGCCCGACCCGATCCGGGTGTGGATCGCATAGGCGTAATCCAGCGGCGTCGCGCCGCGCGGCAGTTTCACCACGTCGCCCTTGGGCGTGAAGCAGAACACCTTGTCGGAATACATCTCGAGCTTGACCGCTTCGAGGAATTCGTCGTGATCCTGTTCGGCGTCGAACTGTTCGGTCAGCGAGGCAATCCAGCGGGCGGGATCGACGGCAAAGGGGTTTTCCGAGCGTTCACCATCGCGGTACGACCAATGCGCCGCGACGCCGGTTTCGGCGACGTCATGCATCTGGCGGGTGCGGATCTGCACCTCGACCCGCTTGCCGTCGCGACCCGACACGGTGGTGTGGATCGACCGGTATCCGTTGGATTTCGGCTGGCTGACGTAATCCTTGAACCGTCCCGGCACCGATTTCCAGCGCTGGTGGATGACCCCCAGCGCACGGTAGCAATCCATTTCGCTGCGGGTGATGACGCGAAAGCCGTAAATATCCGACAGGCGCGAAAACCCGACGCCCTTGTCCTGCATCTTGCGCCAGATCGAATAGGGCTTTTTCGCACGCCCAAACACCTGAGCGTCGATGTCGGCCTTTTCCAACTCGTCGCGCATGTCGCCGGTGATGCGATGGATGACGTCGCCGGTTTCCTTTTGCAGGTTGATGAAGCGGCGGATGATGCTGGCCCGGCCCTCGGGGTTGAGCACGCGGAACGCGAGGTCTTCGAGCTCCTCGCGCATCCATTGCATCCCCATGCGCCCGGCCAGCGGCGCATAGATATCCATCGTCTCGCGCGCCTTCTGGATCTGCTTTTCCGGCCGCATCGCCTTGATGGTGCGCATGTTGTGCAGACGGTCGGCCAGCTTGACCAGAATCACCCGCAGATCCTTGGACATCGCCATGAACAGCTTGCGAAAGTTCTCGGCCTGCTTGGTTTCCGAGCTGGAGAGCTGAAGATTGGTCAGCTTGGTGACACCATCCACAAGATCGGCCACATCCGCGCCGAACCGGTCGGTGATGTCCTTGTACGAGGCGCGCGTGTCCTCGATCGTGTCATGCAGAAGGGCGGTGATGATGGTCGCATCGTCAAGCTGCTGCTCGGTCAGAATGGCGGCAACAGCGACGGGATGGCTGAAATACGGCTCGCCCGAGTGGCGCATCTGCCCATCGTGCATCGCGCGGCCAAAGTCATAGGCCGCGCGGATCAGCGCTTCGTTCGTCTTGGGATTGTAGTTGCGGACCAGCGCAACGAGGTCTTCCGCCGCGATCATGGGCGTTCATCCTTGCAACGGCCCGCCGGGGCCTCAGCTTTCCCCTTGCGCTTCCATCAGAGCGCGAAGCAGCTTTTCCTCGGACATGTCGTCTTCGGCGGGCTTGTCCTGCTCAGCACCCATAAGAAGCGCCATGCTGTCGTCTTCGGGTTCGTCGACTTCGATCTGGGTCTGGTGCGACTCGATCAGCCGCTCGCGCAGCTCGTCAGCCGACTGGGTTTCCTCGGCGATCTCGCGCAGCGAGACGACGGGGTTCTTGTCGTTGTCGCGGTCGACCGTGATCGCGCTGCCAGCGGCGATCTCACGCGCACGGTGCGCGGCGAGCATCACCAGCTCGAAGCGGTTCGGAACCTTGTCGACGCAATCTTCTACCGTCACGCGGGCCATATGCGTATCACCTATCCGGTTAGCCGTAAGAAAGGGCACGTCTAACGCGCCCCTGCCCGGAAGACAAGCGCGATTCGCTCAAATGGGCTTGACTTCGGCGCGCGCCTCGGCAGGCAAGGCGTCGTGCATCTGCCGCACGGTCTGGCCGCTGACCGGGTGGCACCAATCCGGCGCGACATCCAGAAGCGGCACAAGCACGAAGCCGCGATCCTGAAGCCGTGGATGGGGCAGAATCAATTGCTCTGGCGCCAGCCTGCCCTGCGCCTCGGGCGACAGATCCCGCCATTGCTGGTAATACTTTAGTGAGGGCAGAACTTTTCCGCCTATTGCCAGCAGGTCCAGATCAAGGCTTCGCGCCCCCCAGCGACGGTCTCTTTTGCGATCATGCTCGGCCTCGATCTGGTGCAGCGCGGCAAGCACTGCCTCGGGAGAGGGAACAGCTGTCAAGTGCGCACAGGCGTTCACATAATCGGGCCCCGCCCCCGCCGGAAAGCACGGAGTCTCATAGAATTTGCTGACCGCGCGCACCGCAAGACCAAGCTCGGGCAGACGCGAGAGGGCGCTGCTCAAAGTTTCAACCGGACCACCATAAGGAGAGTCCATATTCGCCCCTAAGGCGATCAAGATTTCTTGTCCGACAGGCATGTGTGGACTATCCTTATGAGCAGGCTTCGTGGGTTGAAGCGCCTTTTCGAAAACCATAATATTCCAGGTTCGGCCTCGCGGCGCAGTACCCTCACACTCACGGACCATTTTCGCGCGGCCAATTGCTGAAAGGACATTTAATGTTTTACAAGGACGAACGGCTGGCGCTGTTCATAGACGGATCGAACCTTTACGCGGCCGCAAAGGCGCTTGGGTTCGACATAGACTACAAGCTCTTGAGGCAGGAGTTTGTACGTCGAGGCAAGATGGTGCGTGCCTTCTACTATACCGCACTGCTTGAAAACGATGAGTATTCGCCAATCCGCCCGCTGGTGGACTGGCTGCATTACAATGGCTTCACAATGGTGACGAAGCCGGCCAAAGAGTACACCGACAGTCAAGGGCGCCGCAAGGTCAAGGGCAACATGGACATCGAACTTACGGTCGATGCCATGGAACTTGCCCCGCGCGTCGACCATATCGTGCTGTTCTCGGGCGATGGCGATTTCCGCCCGCTGGTGGAATCGCTTCAGCGTCAGGGCGTCCGGGTATCGGTGGTCTCGACCATCCGCAGCCAGCCGCCGATGATCGCCGACGAGCTGCGTCGCCAAGCCGACAATTTCATCGAGCTTGACGAATTGCGCGAAGTCATCGGTCGCCCGCCGCGCGAGCAGACCGCCGAGCGCAACTTCGAGGTTGCCGCGCCGCGCAACGCGTGACCACCTGCAAGGCGAGGGTTCGAATGGGGATGAGAGCCCTCGCCCATGCTGGGTGAAATCGCCGCACTTGGCGGCCTGTTCCTTGCCGCCTTCGGGGCGGCAACGATCCTTCCGTTCCAGTCCGAGGTCGTGTTTGTCGGCCTGCAATTGGGCAATGCGGCGCCAGTGCTGCTGATCGTTCTGGTGGCCAGCATCGGCAATGTGCTGGGCGCAGTGGTAAATTATTACCTTGGGCTCTGGCTGGAACATTTCCGCCATCGGCGCTGGTTTCCGATCACCGAAGCGCAGCTGGAAAAGGCGCAGCGGATTTACGCCCGCTGGGGCGTCTGGACCCTGCTGATGAGTTGGGCGCCATTGGGCGATGCCTTCACCGTTCTGGCCGGGGTGATGCGCACCAACCTCGTGCTGTTTACGCTGCTGGTCACCCTCGCCAAGACCGGACGCTACATCGCGCTGGCCTGGATCACCGCCGCCGCATCCGGGGGATGATCCGCAAGGGTCCGCTTTTGAGATCTCGGCATGGTATTGACGCACGGCCAACGCCCCCGCCACACCAAGGGCAAGCTTCCGCAGCCCAGCCCAGAGTTAAAACGCCGCACTGGATTCGCCGTGCGTTTCGCCCTAGGTCTTGAACTGCACAGGAGACCCACATGACCGCTCAGAAGCTGACCCTATACCTTGCAGCCCCTCGCGGGTTCTGCGCCGGTGTCGATCGCGCCATCAAGATCGTCGAGATGGCGCTGCAAAAATGGGGCGCCCCGGTCTATGTCCGGCACGAGATCGTGCACAACAAATACGTGGTGGACAGTCTGCGCGACAAGGGCGCCGTCTTTGTCGAAGAGCTGTCCGACTGCCCGCCCGACCGTCCGGTGATCTTCAGCGCCCATGGCGTGCCGAAATCCGTTCCCGCCGAAGCGGCGCGGCGCGAGATGATCTATGTCGATGCCACCTGCCCGCTGGTCAGCAAGGTGCATATCGAGGCGGCCCGCCATCACGAGAACGGTCTTCAGATGATCATGATCGGCCATGCCGGCCACCCCGAGACCATCGGCACCATGGGCCAGCTGCCCGAGGGCGAGGTACTGCTGGTGGAAACCCCCGCCGATGTGGCGCAGGTGCAGGTGCGCGATGCGCAGCGGCTGGCCTTCGTCACCCAGACCACCCTGTCGGTCGATGATACCGTGGAAATCGTCGCCGCCCTGCGCGCGCGCTTTCCGGCCATTGTCGGCCCGCACAAGGAAGACATCTGCTACGCCACCACCAACCGTCAGGACGCGGTCAAGGTCATCGCTCCGGATTGCGACGCGATGCTGGTGGTCGGCGCGCCCAATTCATCCAATTCGCGCCGTCTGGTCGAAGTCGCCCGCAAGGCCGGGTGCGGCTATGCGCAGCTGGTGATGCGCGCCTCGAACATCGACTGGCGCGCCCTCGAAGGGGCGAAGACCGTGGGCGTCACCGCCGGGGCCTCCGCCCCCGAGGTGCTGATCGACGAGGTCATCGGCGCGTTTTGCGATCGCTACGACGTGACGGTCGAGACGGTCGAGACCGCGACCGAAACCATCGAATTCAAGGTCCCGCGCGTGTTGCGCGAGATGGCCTGAGCAGGCCGCGCCGCGATGGGTCCGGTTCCACGCTCTGCGCTGCTGCTGGCGATTGCCGGGCTGATCCCCTTTGTCTGGAGCGCGGTAACGCTGGTCAGCGATCCCGCCTATGAGCTGAGCTATGCCCTGCTGGGCGGGCGGTTCGTCGGGCCTTATCTGCACCTGTCCTACGGCATGGTGATCCTTGCCTTCATGGCAGGGGTGCTTTGGGGGTTTGCCGCCAAGGCCTCGCGCGAACAGGCGCCGATCTGCTATGCGCTGTCGGTGATCCCGGCGCTCTGGGCGTTTTTCATGGCGGGCGGCGGGCCGGTGTCGGCGGGGATGAATCTGATCTTTGGCTATCTCGGCTTGCTGGCGCTGGATTGGCAATTCTGGAAATGGCAGCTGGCTCCACGCTGGTGGTTGCACCTGCGCCTGCCGATGACGGCGGCGGTGGTGGCGCTGCTGTTCGTTGGAGTGATGGCATGAGCGATCCGCAGACGCTAAAAGTCTATGCCGAAAAGGCCCGCGATTACGAGGCGCTGGCCCCGAACTACCCCTACCCCGCCATGGCCGCCTTTGTGGCCCGCCTGCCCGCCGGGGCGCGGGTGCTGGATTATGGCTGCGGTCCGGGGCTGGATGCCGGGTATATGGCCTCGCAAGGAATGACAGTCGACGCGCTGGATGCCTCGCCCGAGATGGTGGCACTGGCGGCAACGCGCCCCGGCGTGACAGCGACGCTGGGCGATTTCGATGCGCTGAGCGCCGAGGCGCTGTACGATGCGATCTGGGCCAGCTTCAGCCTGCTGCACGCACCGCGCGATGCGATGCCGCGCCACCTTGCCGCCATCGCCCGCGCCCTGAAGCCGGGCGGCCTGCTGGGCCTGACGCTGAAAGAGGGAAGCGGTGAGGCGCGCGACCGGCTGGGTCGGTTCTACACCTATTACACCGAAACCGAGCTGCGCCCCCTGTTGGACGCGGCGGGGCTGAGCGTGATGGATGTGGCGCGCGGCAGCAGCTCCGGGCTTGACGGCAGTGCCGCGAACTGGATAAGCGTCACCGCCCATGCCTGAACTTTTTGCCTATACCGACGGAGCTTGCTCCGGCAATCCCGGCCCCGGAGGCTGGGGCGTGCTGCTGCGCGCCATGGACGGCGAGACCGTCTCGAAACAACGCGAGCTTTCCGGAGGAGAGCGCGACACCACCAACAACCGGATGGAGTTGATGGCGGCGATCTCGGCGCTTGAATCGCTGACGCGGCCATCCTCGATCACGGTCATCACCGACAGTGCCTACGTCAAGAATGGCGTCACCGGCTGGATTCACGGCTGGAAGCGCAATGGCTGGAAGACCGCCGCCAAGAAGCCGGTCAAGAACGCCGAGCTGTGGCAGCGTCTGGACGAAGCGCAAAAGCGCCACGAGGTGACGTGGAAATGGGTCAAGGGCCACGCCGGGCACCCCGAAAACGAACGCGCCGACGAGCTGGCCCGCGCCGGCATGGCGCCGTTCAAGGCCGGAAAGTGACATGAGCCTGATCGCGGTGCTCGACTATGCCTCGGTGCTGGTCTTTGCCGCAACCGGGGCGCTGGTGGCGAGCCGCGCGCAGCTGGATATCGTCGGGTTCTGCTTCATGGCCTGCCTGACGGCGCTTGGCGGCGGCACCATGCGCGATCTGCTGCTGGATCGCGAAGTTCTGTGGATCGGAAATCCAGCCTATCTTGGCATTGCCTGCGCGGCGGCGGTGCTGTGTTTCTTTACCGCGCATCTGCTGGAAAGCCGGATGCGGGCGATCCTCTGGCTGGATGCGGCGGCGCTGAGCTTTGCCGTGGCCGCCGGCGCCGGGATCGCCGCGAACGCCGGGCTCAGCTGGCCGCTGGTTCTGGTGATGGGGGTGATGACCGGCTGCCTTGGCGGGCTGATGCGCGACGTGGTGGCCAATGAGGTGCCGCTATTGCTAAAGCAGGGCGAGCCTTACGCCACCTGCGCGCTGATCGGTGCCGGGGCGCTGTTGCTGGCGGAAACCACCGAGATGCTGCCCGGACGAGGAGCGTTGATCGGCGCGATGCTGACCTTTGTCGCGCGGGGCGGCACGCTGGCCTTTGGCTGGCAGCTGCCGGTTTACAAGAGCCGCCCGCCGCGCAGCTGACCGCCCGTTTCGCATGGCCGCTGGGGCCCGATGCCTCCGGCGGGGATATTTAGGGCCAGAAGAAACCGGGGCGGCGCGGTCAGCCTTCGCTGGCGATGCCGGAGAGGATCGGACAATCGGGGCGGTGGTCGCCGTGGCAGGCATCGACGAGTTTTGCGAGGGTGTCGTGCATGTCCTGAAGCTGGGCGATCTTGTCTTCGATCTGTGCGAGGTGGTCTTGCGCAAGGCGTTTGACGTCGGCGCTTTCGCGGGACTGGTCGTTATAAAGGCCAAGCAGCGTGCGGCAATCCTCGATGCTGAAGCCGAGGGCGCGGGCGCGGGCGAGGAAGGCGAGCTTGTGCAGATCCTGCTTCGAGAAATCGCGGTAGCCGTTTTCGCTGCGCGACGGCGCGATGAGGCCGATGTCTTCGTAGTAGCGGATGGTCTTGGCGGGCAGGCCCGCGCGCTCTGACACCTGTCCGATGTTCATGCTGCGGCCTCCTTGGGCTGGCGGGCGATCGAGGCAACGCGGCGCAGGCGCAGCGCGTTGCTGAGCACGAAGACCGAGGACAGCGCCATCGCCCCGGCCGCCAGCATCGGCGAGAGCATCATCCCGAAGAGCGGATAGAGCGCCCCCGCCGCCACCGGGATCAGCAGCACGTTGTAGCCAAACGCCCAGAACAGGTTCTGCCGGATGTTGCGCAGCACCGCGCCGGACAGGTTCACCGCCTCGGCAACGCCCGCCGGATCGCCGGATACCAGCACCACGTCGGCGCTTTCAATGGCGACATCGGTGCCGGTGCCGATGGCGATGCCCACGTCGGCCTCGGCCAGCGCCGGGGCGTCGTTGATGCCGTCGCCGACGAAGGCCACCGCGCCGAAGCGTTGGCGCAGGGATTTTACCGCGTCGAGCTTGCCTTCGGGCAGGATCTCGGCCTGCACCTCGTCGATGTTCAGCGCGGCGGCGATGGATTGCGCCGTGGCTGCGGTGTCGCCGGTGATCATCGCGGTCTTGAGGCCGCGCTGGTGCAGCAAGTCGATGGCACGCTGCGCTTCGGGCTTGACCGTGTCGGCGACCGCAAACACCGCCGCGATGTGTCCATCCAATGCCATCAGCACCGGGGTCTGGCCCGCCTGCGCGATCCGATTGAACGGGGCTTCGAGTGAGCCGAGCGCGATGTTTTCGCGATCCATCAGGCGCTTGGCGCCGATCAGCACGCTACGGCCGTCGATCCGCGCCTTGAGGCCGTGCCCGGAGATCGCCTCGAGGCTTTCGGGTTGAGGCAGGCCCGTTGTCGCCTGTTCCAGCGCGCGGGCGATGGGGTGTTCAGAGCCTTGTTCGGCGCTGGCTGCGAGGCGTAGCGCCTCTGCGGCGTCGATGCCATCGGTGATGGTTTCGATCAGAACCGGGCGACCCATCGTCAGGGTGCCGGTCTTGTCGAAGGCGATGACGCGCACGTCGTCCAGTGCCTGCAACGCATCGCCCTTGCGGAACAGCACGCCCAGTTCGGCGGCGCGCCCGGTGCCGACCATGATCGAGGTCGGCGTGGCCAGTCCCATGGCGCAGGGGCAGGCGATGATCAGCACCGACACCGCGGCCACCACCGCCAGCGCCAGCGACGGGCCAAGGATCAACCATGTCACGAAGGTGAGCAGCGCCACCGCGATCACGGCGGGCACGAACCAGACCACGACCTTGTCGGCCAGCGCCTGAATGGGCAGCCGCGCGCCTTGCGCCTGTTCGACAAGGGCGATGATGCGGGCCAGCATGGTATCCTTTCCGACCGCCGTGGCGCGCAAGCTCAGCGCGCCCTGCCCGTTGATCGTGCCGCCAACCACCATGGCGCCGGCCTCCTTCAGCACGGGCACCGGCTCGCCGGTGATCATGCTTTCGTCGATGTAGCTTGCACCGGTGAGGATTTCACCATCGACCGCGATGCGCTCGCCGGGGCGGACATGCACGATATCGCCGACCTCCAGATCCTCGACCGGAACCTCGACAATGACATCATCGCGGGCGACCCGCGCGGTCGTCGGGCGCAAACCCACCAGCCGCCGGATCGCCGCGCCGGTGCGCCCCTTGGCGCGCGCCTCGAGAAAGCGGCCGAGCAGGATCAGCGTCACGATCACCGCCGCCGCCTCGAAATAGACCGCGCGCGAGCTTGCGGGCAGCAGCCCCGGCGCAAACAGCGCCACGGTGGAATACCCCCATGCCGCCAGCGTTCCAAGCGCCACCAGCGAATTCATGTCGGGCGCGCGTTTGGCCAGCAAGGGCAACCCGATCTGGTAGAAGCGACGGCCGGGAAACACCATCACCAGCGTCACCAGCACGAATTGCAGCGCCCAGGACGCGGTCTGCCCGATGCTGTTCAGCATCAGCGCGTGAAAGCCGGGGACGACATGCCCACCCATTTCGATCACGAAGACCGGCAGGGTCAACGCTGCGGCGACGATCAGATCGCGCAGCAATCTGCGCTGCTCGGCCGCCTTTTCCTGCCTGCGCTCGGCGCTGTCGTCGCTGCCCGGGCGGGCGGGGTAGCCGGCATCGCTCACCCGTTGGGCAAGCTCCGAAGGGTCGGCGCTGCCGGCCAGCAGAGTGACCTCTGCGGTGTCACTGGCCAGATTGACATGGGCGCTCAACACGCCGGGCACGGCGAGCAGCGCCTGTTCCACCCGTCCTGCACAGGACGCGCAGCTCATCCCGGTGACGCCAAGCGAGATCCGCGATTCACGCGCAGGATACCCCGCGTCTTTCAGCGCGTCGCGCAGGGCGCTGATGCCGGCGCTGCCTTTGATCGTGGCCGTTCTGGTGGCCAGATTGACGCTGGCATCGCTCACGCCGGGAACGGCGGAAAGCGCCTTTTGCGCGCGGCCTGCGCAACCGCCGCAGGTCAGCCCTGTGACTTCGAATTGGGTGGTCCCGTCAGCCATCAATGCCTCCTTGGCTCATGCTGAACGGGATATAGTGGTTCCAGTCACTGGAAGGTCAAGGGGCAGCGCAGCCTGTCCCGACACTCCTCGCACAGCAGTGGCAGACCGAGACGGGTGCCCGCCTCGACCAGCGGCAGGATCGCCTGCGGCGCGACCAGCATCATCGCTTCGGCCGTAGCGGTGTCGCGGTCCTGTTCGGCGCAATGCAGCACGAACCGGGCCAGATTCAGCTCGTCGTCCGAAACGCTGCGGGCACCGGGCCTTAGGATCAGCGGCGCGTTCCAGCCGTGCTGCCCGAGCATCGCCAGCACCTGCAGGAACCCATCGATTGCCTGCGCAGCGCGGGCGTCGCCGATGTTTGCCGCAAGCTCGGCTTCGATGGGCCCGATGTCGTCCCGTGTGCGCAGCATCCGCACAATGCGCCATTCCGGGGGGCGCAAGGCAACCCCGGATCTCTCGAAATGTTCGTGACGCATATCGGCCCTCCGTTCCCTGCCGCGCATGAACGCCGGGCTGCTCGGAGGGCTCCGATCTGGCTGGACTCCTTTATCCTGACTTAAAAAGTCGGATAAATCAAGCGCCGCCGGTTTCCGCTGCGATCTGGGCGCGGGACTTGCGGGCACGCTCGGTGGCGGATTTCAGCTGGCCACAGGCGGCCATGATGTCTTCGCCCCGCGGCCTGCGGATCGGGGAGGCATAGCCCGAATTGTGGACGATATCGGCAAACCGCGCGATCCGTTCGCGATCCGAGCGCTGGTAAGGCGCGCCGGGCCATTCGTTGAACGGGATCAGGTTGATCTTGGCCGGGATGCCCTTGATCAACTCCACCAGTCGGCGGGCGTCGGCATCGCTGTCGTTCACATCCTTCAGCATCACATATTCAAAGGTGATGCGTTCGGAATTCGACAGGCGCGGATACTCGCGCAATGCGTTCAACAGCGTCTCCATGTTCCAGCGCTTGTTGATCGGCACCAGCTTGTTGCGCACCTCATCGGTGGTGGCGTGGAAGCTGACCGCCAGCAGGCAGCCGATTTCCTCGGCGCATTTGGCGATCTCGGGGACAACGCCCGAGGTCGACAGCGTGATCCGCCGGCGGCTGAGCGCGATGCCCTCGCCATCCATCGCGATCTTCATCGCATCGCGCACGTTGTCGAAATTATACAGAGGCTCGCCCATGCCCATCAGCACGATGTTGGACAGCAGCCGTGGGCCATCATCGCCCGAGCCGGTGCCATGGGCGGGCCATTCTTCCAGATCGTCACGCGCCAGCATGACCTGACCGACGATCTCGCCCGCGGTCAGGTTGCGCACCAGTTTCTGCGTGCCGGTGTGGCAGAAGGAACAGGTCAGCGTGCAGCCGACCTGGCTGGAAATGCACAGCGTGCCACGGCCTTCCTCGGGGATATAGACGGTTTCCACCTCGTGCCCGCCCGCGATGCGGACAAGGTATTTGCGGGTGCCATCCGAGGAAACCTGCTTGCTGACGATCTCGGGCAGGGCAATTTCGAACTGCTCTTCGAGCAGGGCGCGATAGGGCTTGGCAAGGTTGGTCATCGCCGCGAAATCGCGCACGCCCCAGTGATAGATCCACTGCCAAAGCTGGTTGACCCGCATCTTGGCCTGCTTCTCGGGGGTGCCCGCCGCGATCAGCGCAGCGCGCAGCGCGTCGCGGGTGAGCCCCACGAGGTTCACCTTGCCACCTTCGGGCAGCTTGCGGGGAATGGTCACCAGATCCTGGGTGATGGGCGCATCTGCGGCCATGGCTGCGGTCCTTTGACTGAGGAAGACGTGCTCTTACAGGATTCGACGGAAAAATCAAAGGGTCTGTCAACAGGTCACCGGCACGCATCCGCAGAGGCGACAGGATGCCTGTAAACGGCACCGCGAACGCGGCCAAGACCGCGGCAGCAGCGACCGGCTGGAGGCGCCGGGACTACAGGGTCTTTTCGAAGAAATGGTCCGGGTAGGGATCGTCGTTGAAACGGTCGATCTCGGTCCAGCCAAGGCGACGATACATGGCGATGGCCTCGGTCAGGGCCGAGTTGCTGTCAAGGCGCAGCCGGTCGATGCCCAGCACTCGGGCGCGAATTTCCAGCTGATCCATCAGGCGCCTGGCAAGCCCCATGCCGCGCGCGGACGGGGCCGTCCACAACCGCTTGACCTCGGCGTAGCCCTTGTCGGTTCCCTTGAGACCGACACACCCGATCGGCATGCCATCCGAAAGCGCGACAAGGAACGCCCCGTGCGGGGCCATCATCGCGCTGGCCTCGGGGTCGGTGGACAGCTGCACCTCGAACCCGGTGGCGAGACGCTGCGCCAGTTCGGCATAGTAGGCCCCGAGGCAGGCGGTGGCGCGCGGGTCGTCGGGCGCGGTCTCTACGATCTCGGTCCGCTCGATGCCAAGCGCGGTGGCAACGATATCCATCGCCGCCAAAAGCCTGTCGGGGCACGGACAACGCGCGAGGATCTGCGCCGCCTGCGCGTCGGACAGCGCCTCGTAGGCGTCGAATTCCGCCGCGCCCTTGGGGGTCAGCGAAGCGAGACGGCGGCGGGCATCATTGGGAGCGCTGGCCGTGGTGATCAGCCCTTCGTCTTCAAGCCCCCGCAGCAGCCGGCTCATCAGTCCGGAATCCAGCCCGAGATAGCTGCGGATGTCGGCGACATCGCAGCGCCCGTTGCCAATGGTGTTGAGCACGCGCGCCGGGCCAAGCGGGCGCCCTCGCCCGAGGAACGAGCTGTCGAGCACCCCGGCTTCCGCGGTAACCGCACGGTGAAAGCGGCGGGTCCGGGCGATGGGGTCGGTAAGGTCGGTCATCGGCGCGCCCTCGGAGAATTGGCCTGACTTCTTTCAGTCCAGGTCCTCGAAGACAAGACCCTTGATCAGAAACGCTCCAGCAAGCGGCCGAGATAATCGAGTTCGGCCTCTGGCCGCTCGCCGTCACCAGAACGGCGGCGGATTTCATCGAGCAACTCGCGGGCGCGGCGGTAGACGTCTTCGTCCTGCACCATGTTCTCGTCAGAGCCGATGTTGCCGTTGGCCCCGGCGTTGCGGCCGAGAGGGTCGCGCTGCTGGCCGGGATTGCCGCCCTGCATCTGCCCCTGCTGGCCCTGATTTTGCTGCTGTTGCTGCGCCATGGCCTCGCCCAGCTCGCGCATGCCTTCGCGCAACGCCTCCATGGCGCGGGACTGATCGTCGATCGCGCCGGCAAGATCATCCTGACGCAGTGCATCTTCGGCGTCGTCCATCGCGTCTTCGGCGCGGCGCAGGGCCTCGCGGGCATTGTCGCCCGGCTCGGTTCCGGCTCCGGGCAGGTTCTGGCTTTGGCGGTTCAACTCGCCGCGCAGCTCTTGCTGACGGTCGGCGAGCTGGTCGCGCAGCGAACCCTGCCCTTGGCCGGGCTGATCGCCCTGACCTTGCCCCTGTCCTTGGCCCTGCTGCTGGCCTTCGCCCTGCTGGCCCTGACCCTGCTGACCGGGGTTGAACTGGTCCTGCAACTGGCGGAATGCCTCGTCGGACAGGCCTTGCTGTTCACGCAGCGTCTCGCCCAGACCTTCCATCGCCTGTTCTCCCGGAGACTGGCCGCCCTGCCCCTCGGTGACCTGCATGTTCTCCATCATTTCCTGAAGCTGGCGCAGCGCTTCCTGCGCTTCGGCCATGCGGCCCTTTTCCATCAGCTCCTGAATGCGGTCCATCATGCGTTGCAAATCGTTCTGGCTCATCTCCATGCTGTTCTGGTTCTGCGCGCTCTGCTGATCCGGGTCTGCGTTGCGCTCGGCCTGCCGCGACAGCTGGCGCAGGTAATCATCGGTTGCCTCGCGCAGCTCCTGCATCAACTCGGCGATTTCCTGATCCGAGGCGCCGTTTTTCATCGCCTCGCTGAGGCGCTCCTGCGCGCGCTGAAGCCGTTCGAGCGCCGAGGCAAGATCGCCTTCTTCGAGCAGCATCGCCAGATCCCACATCGCCGTGGCGATCTCTTCGCGTCGGTCCATGGACATGTCGGGCCCCGCCACTTCGAGATCGCCGAGAATCGCCTTCATCCGCAGATAGGGCACCGCCGAGCGGAACAGATCATCGGGCAGGTTTGAAATGGCGCGCATCATCCGGGTGATTTCGGGCACATTGCCACGGGTCCAAAGCAAGGCGCGGCGCAATTCGATCACCGACGCCGCGATCGGGTCAAAGAAACGCCGCCCCGGCAGGGTGATCACCTCGCTGTCGGTCCAGCCCTTTTGCCCGGCCTCATCCTCGACCCCCATCTCGAGCTTTACCGGCAGGTTGGCCCACGGGTGCTGCGAGAAATTCTCGACCAGCGTTTCGCTGAAATCGGCACGGTTGCCCGCAATGGGCATCGGCAAGGGCACCTCGATGGCGGCGACAGCCTCCGGCTCAGCGGCCAGCAGGTAGCGGCGGTCGACCTGATCGAGTTGAAGCGTCATCCGGGCGATGCCGGCGACCACGCCGTAATCATCCATCGCGGCAAAGGGAATCTGCGCGTCGCCCTCGTAGCTGGACTCAATCTCGCCCTCGCGGCGCACGCTCGGCGCGGCGTCGGGTTTCATGCTGATCTCCCATGCGCGACCACCGGGGCCGTCGATGGCAATGCGCCCCGAACTGGCGACACGGAAATCCTGCGCCGTCGCTTCGGCGCCCTGCGGCGCGAGCGGGCGGTTCGACACGCTTTCCTCGACGCTCAGCGCGCCGACCTCGCCATACATGCGCAGGGTGATCTGCGCGCCCTCGGGCACGTCGATGCCCGGCGCGGTGATGTCATTGAGATAGACCGACGGCAGGCGGGTATAGCGCGGCGGCTCCATCCAGCCCTCCCACGCCGGGCCGGAGGCAAGATCGCCGCTCGGGCCCATCGCCGTAACGGATGAGACCCGCAGGAAAGAGCCGAACACCAGCGCCGCGGCAAAGGCCAGCAGCGCAACGTAGCGCAGCGCGAACGGATCGGCCCGGGACACGCGCAGATCGGGTTCCACCGCCTTTGCCTCGGCCAGCCGGGCGCGCATCCGCGCCTGATGTGCCTGCCACACCGCCTGCGATCCGGGATCGGCAGCGCCAATCGCCTGCGCATCCAGCGCCGCCTGAATCGGATTGCCCTTGAGCGAGCCATCGAGCCGCGCCAGCGCCTCGGCCCTTGTCGGGCGGCGCCATGTGCGAAACCCGCGCCAGATCGCCCAGCCAAGGCCAGCAAGGAACACCGCCCCACCGGCCCAGACCCATTCCACCGCGACCAGATCCTGCACGCCCAGCATCAGCAGCGCCAGCGCCGAGATCAGCACCGACCACAGCGGCCAGAAGGCGCGCGTGACCCTTTCGGCGGACATGCCCCACAGGGTCAGCCGAAGCGGCCAGCGGATGGGGCCGAGGATATCGGGGGGCGTCTCGGGCGGCGTACTGCCTTGCGCGGGCATGGGCGTCTCCTTCGGGCGGGGCCGAAGGGGAATTGCCCTACAGCCACTCGGGCAGGCTATCGCGGTTTATCATATCCTCAAAGGACGGACGCGGCCGTATGACAGCGAATTGATCATCCCTGACGAGAACTTCGGGGACAAGTGCCCGCGTATTGTACTCGGAGGCCATTACCGAACCGTAAGCGCCCGCCGAACGGAACGCCACGAGATCGCCTTCGCCAAGCGCGGGCATCATGCGCCCCTTGGCAAAGGTGTCCCCGGATTCGCAGACCGGGCCGACGATGTCGAACGGCGCCTGTTCGGCCCCAGCCTTGGCTTCGATCACCGGCACGATGTCATGATGGGCATCATACATTGCCGGGCGGATCAGATCGTTCATCGCCGCATCGAGGATCAGGAAATTGCGCCCTTCGCCTTCCTTGACGTAGATCACCTTCGACACAAGGATGCCCGCGTTGCCCGCGATCAGGCGGCCCGGCTCGATCTCGATCTCGCAGCCCAGATGCCCCAGTTCGCGCTGCACCACCGCGCCATATTCCACCGGCAGCGGCGGCGCCTCGTTGGAACGGGTGTAGGGAATGCCCAAGCCCCCGCCCAGATCGAGCCGCGAAATCTCGTGCCCGTCGGCGCGCAGCACTTCGGTGAGTTCGGCGACCTTGCGATAGGCCATGGCGAACGGCTCAAGATCGGTCAGCTGCGAGCCGATGTGTACGTCGATGCCGACGACCTTCAGCCCCGGCAGCGCCGCCGCCTCGGCATAGACGCTCCGCGCCTTGGCGATGGGAATGCCGAACTTGTTCTCGGATTTGCCGGTGGCGATCTTGGCGTGGGTTTTTGCATCCACATCCGGGTTCACCCGCACGGTCACCGGGGCGATCACCCCCATGGACGACGCGATTTCCGAGATCACCCGCATTTCGGGCTCGCTCTCGATGTTGAACTGGCGCACGCCCCCGGTCAGTGCGGCGCGGATTTCGTCGCGGGTCTTGCCGATGCCGGAAAACACGATGCGCTCGCCCGGCACGCCAGCGGCCTTGGCCCGCGCGTATTCGCCGCCCGACACCACATCCATGCCGGCGCCAGCTTCGGCCAGCGTCTTGAGGATCGCCTGATTCGACGCCGCCTTCATCGCGTAGCAGACAAGATGCGGGCCCCATGCCAGCGCCTCGTCGAACAGCCGGAAATGGCGCAGCAGCGTCGCCGTCGAATAGATATAGACCGGCGAGCCGACGGCGGCGGCGATATCCGCCACTGGCACGTCTTCGGCGTAAAGCTGGCCGTCGCGATAGAGAAAATGATCCATGCCGGTCTCCGTGCCTTTGGCGGGCAGCCTGGCCGCCCGTTGGTCTTTGCCTGTGTGTTCTGCGCTCGGGCGGGCCTTACCAGCCGCCCGAAACGCCCATCTCTGCCGTGCCGCTGACCGACAGCTGAATTGCGCTGTCGGATTTTGCCTTCGGCGCCACCGGCTCTCCATCCGCGCCGCAGCCGGCGATCAGCAGCGCCAGCGCAAGAGTTGCGAGCGGCTTCATGACAGGATCTCCGTCCAGCGGGCGACCTGCTCGCGCACGCGCGCCGGGGCGGTGCCGCCATAGCTGAGCCGGCTGGCGACCGAGTTGTGCACGCCCAGCACATCATAGATGCCCTGCGTGATCGCGCCGCTGACCGATTGCATGTCTTCGAGCGACAGATCGGGCAGATCGCAGCCCTTTTTCTCGGCCATGGCGACCAGCGTGCCGGTCACGTGATGGGCCTCGCGGAACGGCAGCCCGGTTTCGCGCACCAACCAGTCGGCAAGATCGGTCGCGGTGCTGAACCCGGCGGACGCGGCAGCTTCGAGATTGGCGACATTGGCGCTCATGTCGCGCACCATGCCCTCCATCGCGGCCAGCGCCAGCATCAGGTTGTCGGCGGCGTCGAACACCTGTTCCTTGTCTTCCTGCATGTCCTTGGAATAGGCCAGCGGCAGACCTTTCATCACCATCATCAGCGCGACATTTGCACCAAAGATGCGGCCGATTTTGGCGCGGATCAGCTCGGCGGCGTCGGGGTTCTTTTTCTGCGGCATGATCGACGAGCCGGTGGAAAAGCGATCCGACAGCGTGACAAAGCGGAACTGGGCCGAAGACCAGATCACCAGTTCCTCGGCGAAACGGCTCAGGTGCATGGCGCAGATGCTGGCTGCGCCAAGGAATTCCAGCGCGAAATCGCGATCCGACACCGCATCGAGCGAATTGGCGGCAGGGCGGTCGAACCCCAGCGCCTCCGCGGTCATCTGGCGGTCGATGTTGAACCCCGTGCCCGCCAGCGCCGCCGCGCCAAGCGGGCTTTCGTTCATCCGCTTGCGCCCGTCGCGGATGCGGGACAGATCGCGGGCGAACATCTCGACATAGGCCATCATGTGATGCCCCCAAGTCACCGGCTGCGCGGTTTGCAGATGGGTAAAACCGGGCATGACCCAATCGGCCCCAGCCTCGGCTTGCCCCAGAAGCGCGCGGATCAGCGCCAGCAACCCCTGTTCCGCAGCGTCGAACTGATCGCGCACCCAGAGTTTGAAATCCGTCGCCACCTGATCGTTGCGCGAGCGGGCGGTGTGCAACCGGCCTGCAGGCTCGCCGACGATCTCTTTCAGCCGCGCCTCGACATTCATGTGAATGTCTTCGAGCGCGGTGGAAAATTCGAATGTGCCGCCCTCGATCTCTGACAGTACCGTGAGCAGGCCTTCCCGAATGACCTCTGCGTCGCTATCACTGATGATGCCTGTGGCGGCGAGCATCGCGGCATGGGCCCTTGAACCGGCGATATCCTGCGCCGCAAGCCGCTTGTCGAAGCTGATCGAGGCGTTGATCGCCTCCATGATCGCATCGGGGCCAGCGGCAAAGCGGCCGCCCCACATCTGGTTCGAGGTCTTGTCCGACATGCTGATGCCTCCGGGAGGAATAATGAGAAACCTGGCGCTCGCCGTCCTGTATACCGCCGCAACGGCGCTTGCAAATCCCGCCCTTGCCGATGTCGCCGCCGCGCAGGCGCTTCGGGACGGCGATATGAAGAAGCTCAACTTCCATTCCGAAGCGAAACCGGCGGGTACGGCGGATTTCACCAGCTTCGAAGGGAAGCCGCTGAACCTGTCGGACTGGCAGGGCAAATGGCTGCTGGTGAACTTCTGGGCGACGTGGTGCGCGCCGTGCCGCAAAGAGATGCCGATGCTCTCGGAGTTGCAGACCGAGCTGGGCGGCGAGGACTTCGAAGTGGTCACCATCGCCACCGGGCGCAACCCGCCGCCCGCGATGCAGGAGTTCTTTGCAGAGATCGGCGTCGACAATTTGCCGCTGCACCGCGATCCAAAATCGGGTCTGGCGCGGCAGATGGGCGTGCTGGGCCTGCCGATCACCGTGATCGTCGACCCGGACGGACAAGAGGTCGCCCGCATGCAGGGCGATGCGGAATGGAATTCCGACAGTGCCAAGGCGGTGCTGGCGGCACTGATGGCCCCCGCGAGCTGAAAACAAGAGCGGGGCAAGGGTTTCCCCCTGCCCCGCCTCGCTGACGACACGTGCCGAAATTTGCCGATCCGTGACGCTAGTTCAGCGCCAGCAGGATGCGACGGGATCGGGTCTTTACACCGCTCTGATGGTCCCTGGCCCAGCCTTTCATGGCCGCTCCGAGCTGATCGAGTTCCAACGCCCCCGTCGAAACCAGCCCATCGAGCCCCCATTCCTTCCACGCCAGCCCCAGCGCTGTCTCGCGCGTCACCCGTTGCCGGATTTCGCGGAAACCATCGGAATGGATGATGACATAAGCACAGCGCCCCATCGTGCGTGCGCAGCGGTACGGTTCGAATCTGGTGATCAGCCCTTCGGCTGTCACCTCCCGCACCACCTCGCCCCGGTCGTTGGTGTAGTAGCTGCCCAAGAAGACCGGCCGTTTGCCCTTACTCTCGTACGTGTCGAACCGAAAAAGCCCATCCTGCTGCCCGCGCGCGACGTGGCTTTGAAACGCGCCGTGCCCGTCCTCGATCACCATCAGCGAACCGGGCGTCATGCGCGCGGCCTGAAAGGCGATGTCGGCGTGCAGCGGAGCGCTGGCCAGCGTCAGGATTGCAGATAATAGAATGGCGCGCATGGCGCGTGCATCTCCGGTTTCATGGCCCCCGCCACTGATGGAAACCTTGTCGAATTTGCGACGCAGATCAAGCTTTTGCCATATTCCCGCCCAAGAGTGCTCCGGCTGGAGAACAATGCCGCGCTGGCGGCGCAACCGTTCACGAAACCCGAAGCAATCGCCCCATGCGCGGGCGAAACTATGCGGCCCGCCTGCGCGAATCAGCGGCAGTAGGCCCCGTTGCCGTGGCGTGCGATGTCATAGTGCAGATGGTCTTCGTGATAGCCATCCGAGCCGGGGCCAAGCGTGGTGCCAAAGATGCCGCAGGCGCTTTGGTGCATCGATTGCAGCGCCCGGCCCTTGGCCCCGGAATGCCAGTCGCGCAGCACCACGATGTCCTCGCCGTTTTTCAGCCGTATCCCTGCAATGTCAATGGCGCGGCCCTTGCCATGTTCGCTGACCTCTGCCCCCGCCACGTTGTTGCGCGACCGACACGCGTAATGCGCCGCAACGTGCAGCCCCGAAATCCCGCCGCCCATGCTGCCGAACGTAGGCTTGGCGGCGGTGTCGACCCAGCGCTTGAGCGCCTTGGCCGTCGGACAGCTCAGCATGGCCTGCTGGCTGAGCGCGACCCCCGATACAGACGAGACCTTCACCGCGTCCTTGATGCCGCACCCCGAGATGCGCCCCGGAACAAAGCCGACCCTTTCGCCCTGTATCGCCGGATCGCCGCAGACAGATCCCTTGCGCCAGCTCTCGCGCTGCGACATCACCCGCGTCACAAGGCTGTCCGGGCGCAGTTCCGGCAGGTGCGACAGCGCCACGGCCAGCGGCGAGGCAGATGCAAACCCCATCGTCTTGGCCGCATCTTCGGGACTGAAACCGGGGATGCCCGCGTTCTGTAACGCACGGGCAAGCGCGGCACGGGGTGCTTCAGACTGCTGCTCGGTGGTTTTCAGCGGCGGGCGAAGGGACAGCGCCGGAGCCTCTGCCAGCGCCGGGGTCGCCAGCACCAGTACCGCAAAGACCGTGCCAAGCCGCATGTCAGTCGTCCTTCTTGATCCGCCCGAAATCAGGTGCGTCGGTGTCCTGCCCGGCCTCAAGAATGCCCCGGCGGATGCTGCGCGTATGGGTGAAATAGTCGAACAGGGTATCGCCATCGCCGGTGCGGATCGCCCGTTGCAAGGCAAAGAGCTCTTCGGTGAACCGCCCGAGCACCTCGAGCGCGGCATCCTTGTTGGTCAGGAAGACATCGCGCCACATGGTCGGATCGCTGGCGGCAATGCGGGTGAAATCGCGAAAACCGGCGGCCGAGAACTTGATGACCTCCTGATCGGACACCCGGCGCAGATCGTCCGCCACGCCCACCATGGTGTAGGCGATCAAGTGCGGCACATGGCTGACCACGGCACAGACAAGATCGTGGTGACTGACCTCCATGCGCTCGGTGTTGGCGCCCAGCGCCTGCCAGAAGGATTCAAGCGTCGCGGTGGCCTCTTCGCGCGCGCCATGCGGCACGATCAGACACCAGCGGTTGTCGAACAGGCTGGAAAAGCCGGATTCAGGGCCGGAATGCTCGGTGCCGGCCATCGGGTGCGCCGGAACGAAATCCACGCCTTCGGGCAGATGCGGGGCGACCGCCTCGATCACCGACGCCTTGACGGAGCCGACATCGGTGACCGTGCAGCCCGGCTTCAGAAACGGCGCGATGGTCTTTGCAATGGCCCCCATGGCGCCGACCGGCACGGCAAGCACCACAAGATCGGCATCCTTCACCGCCTCTTCGACGCTGTCGCAAACGGTGTCACACAGGCCGATGCGCCGCGCGGTGTCACGAGTTTCGGCGCTGCGGGCATAGCCGGTGACATGGCTTTGCATCCCCGCCCGGCGCATCGCCCAGAACATGGACGACGCGATCAGGCCAAGGCCGATCAGCGCGACGCGGGGATAGCTCATCTTGCGCCCGCCTTGAACAGGCCGATGCAATGGGCGACCCGGCGACAAGACGCCTCGTCGCCGACGGTGATGCGCAGCGCGGCGGGCAGTTTGTAGCCGGTGACGCGGCGCACAAGGATGCCCTGAGATTGCAGGAAGCTGTCGCAGGCCGCAGCCTCGTCCGGGCTGCCAAAGCGCGCCAGCACGAAATTGGCGGTCGAGGCATCCGAGGGCACGCCATGTTCGGCCAGCGCCTCGGCGAGCCATGCCCGCCAGCGGGTGTTTTCTTCGCGCGATTTCTCGACATACATCGTGTCGCGAATGGCGGCTTCGGCGGCCTTGAGCGCAACGTTCGACAGGTTGAACGGCTGGCGGATGCGGTTCAGCACGTCGATCATGTGCTGCGGGCCGTACCCCCAGCCAACGCGCATTCCACCGAGCCCGTACAGCTTTGAAAAGGTGCGGGTCATCACCACGTTCTGCCGCGCCTCAACCAGACGCGCGCCGCCGTCATAGCCCTCGACATATTCAGCATAGGCGCCATCAAGCACGAGGATCGCCTGCGGCGGCAGGTTTTCGGCCAGACGCTCGATCTCGGCGAAGCTGATCATCGTGCCGGTCGGATTGTTCGGATTGGCGATGAACACCAGCCGCGTACGCTCGTTGCAAGCCGCAAGGATGCTGTCGACGCAGACCACGCGCTCGCGCTCGGGCACCTCGACCGGCGTGGCGCCGACAGCGCGGGCAAGGATCGCATACATGGCAAAGCCATGTTCGGTGTGGATCACCTCATCCCCGGGGCCAGCATAGGCTTGCGCGAGAAATTGCAGAACCTCGTCCGAGCCGACGCCGCAGATGATGCGGGCCACGTCCAGATTGTGGACATCGGCAATGGCGGCGCGCAACTCGGCGTGATCGGTCGAGGGATAGCGATGAATATCGTGAACCGCACGGCGAACCGCATCCTGCGCCGCTGGCGACGGGCCAAACGGGTTCTCGTTCGAGCTGAGCTTGATGACATTGCTCAGGCCGTCGACGCTGGATTTGCCGCCGACATAAAGCGCGATATCCATGATACCCGGTCGAGGCTCGATGCCCGCCATTGTCGTCACCCCCGGAAAAACGTTTCCGAAACCTTCTAGCTTGCACGGCCGGGCATGACCAGACACGGCTCCCGGCCCCATGAAAATTCGCACGAAATTTTCGGGGGACGATCGCGGCACGGGGCGCGCACTGTCTTCTCCCGGCGAGTCGTCAGGTGGCGTATGGCCGAAGGCTCGTTTTCGGCGCTGTCTTCGGGAAAATGGTCCCACCGATCCTGACGCGTCCAGTTGGCGCACTGCGCTTCGGTCCGGTTAAGGCAGGGCCGCTGCAGCGGAAGACAGCGGACAGGATCAGGCGCCCTCAGCGGGCTACTCCAGCCCCCAGACCAGCCTCGCGACAGCGCGCCTTGTTGGTGTCCGCAGGGCAACACAGCCAACCCGGCGATGGTCTCGACGGGCTCGTCCACGTCAAAGGTGGTGCTTTACCGGCTAACGGCCTGAGCCGATCAGCAAAACGGCGCTTTCGAATCGCCCGCATAGCGGGAGATCCGGCGCCATGTTTCCGCTGTCCCCTGCCGATGCGAGGCCCGCGTCACGGCGACGCCGGCGCAGGCCCGGTCAGACCATGACCTCGCGCCGCTCCTGCTCGCCAACGGCGAAGACCCGCTTGTAACGGTCGATTTCCGATTGCGGCCCCATCGCCTTGTTCGGGTTGTCCGACAGCTTGACCGTCGGGCGGCCATTGGCGCTGATCGCCTTGCAGACAAGGCTGAACGGGGCGAGCCGGTCATCTTGCGTCAGCCCGCGGAAATCATTGGTGAGAAGCGTGCCCCAGCCAAAGCTGACACGCACCCGGCCATGAAAGCGCGCGTGCAGCTCGATCATCTTGTCCACGTCGAGCCCGTCCGAGAAGATCACCAGCTTTTGCGTAGGATCCTCGCCGCGCACGATCCACCATGCGATCGCCGCCTCGGCTCCCACTTCGGGCGCGCCGCTGTCGATACGAATGCCGGTCCAGCCCGCAAGCCAGTCCGGCGCGCGTTCCAGAAACCCGACCGTGCCGTAGGTGTCCGGCAGGATGATCCGCAGGTTGCCGGAATGCTCCTTGTGCCAGTCGGCCAGCACGTCATAGGGCGCCTGCGCCAGCGCAGCATCATCCTCGGCCAGCGCGGCATAGACCATCGGCAGCTCGTGCGCATTGGTGCCGATCGCCTCGAGATCGCGGTTCTTGGCGATCAGGCAGTTCGAGGTGCCAGCGAAGCGGTCACCCAGCCCTTCGGTCATCGCCTGCACGCACCAGTCCTGCCACAGGAAGCTGTGCCGCCGCCGCGTGCCGAAATCGGCGATGCGCAGGCCGGGCGCGTCGCGCAGACGCTCGACCTTTTCCCATAGCTTTGCGGTGGCGCGGGCATACAGCACCTGCATCTCGAATTTCTTCATGTCATTGAGAACCGCGCGACCGCGCAATTCCATCAGCACCGCCAGCGCCGGGATTTCCCACAGCATCACCTCGGGCCATGAGCCTTCGAAGGTCAGCTCGTACTGATCGCCGACCCGTTCGAGGAAATACGGCGGCAGGCGCAGGTTTTCGAACCATTCCATGAAATCGGGGCGGAACATCTGGCGCTTGCCATAAAAGGTGTTGCCGCGCAGCCAGGTCGATTCCCCGCGCGTGAGCGACAGCGACCGGATATGGTCGAGCTGTTCACGCAACTCCCCCTCGTCGATCAGCCGGGCAAGCGGCACGTGCTTTGAGCGATTGATCAGACTGAAAGTGACCCGCACGTCTGGCCGGTTGTGAAACACTGACTGACACATCAGCAACTTGTAAAAGTCGGTATCAATCAACGAGCGGACGATCGGATCAATCTTCCACTTATGGTTCCAGACTCGTGTGGCGATTTCCAAAGTGTGGCCTCGTGCGCAGGGGTCGCCGCCCCTGATACGTCAACAACGCTTTGCAGGCCAATAGATTTGTCGAGGGCCATCGCGGTCTGCGCCCGCGCCAGAGCAGACAGCAAGGCGCCTTTGCGCAGCGGCTTGCACAGGAAGTCGTCCATTCCGGCATCGATGCAGGCGTCGCGGTCGCTGTCAAAGGCATTGGCGGACAACGCGATGATCCAGGGCTGGGCGCCATCCTGCGCACGTATCGCACGCGTCGCCGCAAATCCGTCGAGCACGGGCATCGACATATCCATCAACACCACGTCAGGAGGGGCCCTCACGACCTGCTCGACGGCCTCGCCACCATTGACCGCCTCGATGATCTCGATCGGCTGATCGACCAGAAGACGCGTTACAAGCAAGCGATTGGCGCGGTTATCCTCGGCCAGCAACAGGCGCAACGGCACCAGCGTGGCGCAGATTGGCACAGAGCGGGCCTTGGGTGGAAGCGGCGCCTCGACTTCGGCCAGAGCAAGTTGCAAGCGCAGTTCGAAGCAGGCTCCACGCGTCTGCGTTTCGGACAGGGAAAGCCCGCCTCCCATGCTCTCGGCGATCTGGCGCGAAATCGACAGCCCGCGCCCCTTACGCGTCGCTTCGCTGCTGGCCTGTTCGAATTGCTCAAAGATCTCGCGGGCACTATCGGGTGGGACACCGATCCCGGTGTCCTGTACCTGCACCACCAGATCCACCATTCCCCCTGCACTGGCCTTCGCATGCGTCGTCACCGTGACGCCGCCCGCGTCGGTGAACTTCACTGCATTCCCCAGAAGGTTTATCAGGATCTGCCGCAGACGCCCGCTATCGCCCAACACATCTGGCAAGAGCGACTGGTGACAGATGTCGAGGTAAAGCCCCTTTTCACGGGCCTGAGGGCGCAGAATATCCGTCGCCTCGCGCAGGCAGGTGCGCAGCGAGAACGGTTCGTCGAGGATCAACACCTTGTCCGCCTCAAGCTTCGAATAATCGAGAATGTCGTTGATGATCTTCAAAAGCGCTTCGGCAGAGCTGCGAATCGTCTTCGTGCAATTGGTCTGATCCGGGGTCAGGTCGGTATCCGACAGGAGACCAGTCATACCGATGATCCCATTCATCGGGGTTCGCATCTCGTGGCTCATGGTCGCAAGGAAGGACGCTTTGGCGCGCGCAACGGCCTCGGCGCAGTGCTTTGCCTCGGCCAGCTCCGCCGTGTGCGCCTTTGCATCGGTGATGTCACGCTCGGTGACGATCACCTCTGCCAACGCGCCATCTACGCCCAGCACCGGCGCAAAGGCCGCCTCGACCCAGATCTTACGGCCGCCCTTGTGGTAGTTGATGACTTCCGCCCGAAGAGTCTCACCCGAACTGGCCCGCGCCATGATGTCCTCGACCTGCCCCAGATCAGTATCAGGCCCGGAGAAGACGTCTTTCAGGCTGCGCCCGACCAGTTCCTCGGAACTGTAGCCCTTCATCCGGGTGACCCCGTCGTTCACCCAGAGGATGCGCATCTCTGGATCCAGCAACAGAATCGACTCATTCGCATGCCGCGCGATCAGCGCCAGCTGCCGAATCTCGTCATGCGACTGCAGGAGGTCTGCGTTGGAGCGCGCAAGCTCTGCCTGCCCAAGCAAGAGCTTGTGTTCATTGGCGATTCGCCTTCGTTCCGCGCCATTGGAATGATGCAGGAAGACATAGGAACAGAAGGCCAGTATCGACAGCCCGAAGGCATTGTAGAACAGCCCCTCGGTGCTTTCATGATTGAGCATTTCCGCGGAAAAACCATAAATCGCCGTGACGCCATAGATCACGATCCGCAGGTTTGCCGCTGCCTTATGATAGCGCCGCACCGCGCCCGCGTTCAGCACCGCTGCCGCAAGAAAAGCAAAGCTGAACAGCGATGCCCCCCCGTCCGGCGCGGTTGCCTGTGCCAGCATCACCGACGCCGCGATCGTCAGCCCCTGAAAACCCGCGGTAAGCGTGCTCAGCAACATCACGTGACGCACCGAGACGCCGCGCCGGATCAATGCGGGCACCTGATGCAGCAACAGGCAATCGACCCCCTCACCGACGATCACGAGAGCCGCGACGATCAACCCCAGAGCCGGCTCGACAAGCAGGCCCAGCGCAACCGCTCCGCCCACGGTCGCAACCTGCCGCACGGCGACATGCCTTACGCGTCCGCGCGCGTAGCGTCGCAACAACCCCTCGGGACTATTGCTTGCCTCGAACACGGCAAGCGACTGAATTTCGACAGCTTGGTCGGACATGGATGGGCTTTCGCTCCGTTACCCACCCCTTCTACCCGTCCAAAGGTTAAGATGGTGCAACCGCGCTCAGGTAAGCGTCACGCCAGCCGTGCCCATCCGCTCTCGCGCAGCGGTTAGCGAACCTCCAAGATCGATACCTCGGCACAGCGCCTCGTTCACCATGACTTCGAAGCCAAGCCGCACCGCATCTATGGCCGAGAAAGCCACGCAGAAATCCGTCGCCAGCCCCACGAGCGTCAACCGTTGAAGACCGCGCGTCTTCAGGTAACCTTCGAGCCCGGTCGGCGTTGCGTGATCGTTCTCGAAAAAGGCGGAATAGCTGTCGATCTGCGGGCGGAATCCCTTGCGGATCACCATTTCGGCGCGGTTCGCATCCAGCGCCGGGTGGAAGGCCGCGCCATCGCTGCCCTGAACGCAATGATCCGGCCACAGCACTTGCGGGCCATAGGGCATCTCGACCTGTTCCAACGGAGCCTTGCCGGGATGCTGGCTGGCAAAAGACGAATGCCCGGCCGGGTGCCAGTCCTGCGTCAGAATGACCGCGTCGAAACCGGCCATAGCATCGTTGATCGGCCCTACGATCCGGTCGCCTTCGGTGACGGCAAGCGCACCGCCCGGACAAAAGTCATTCTGGACATCGATAACGATCAGCGCGTGCATGGGCGGTCTCCTTGGCTGCGGCGATCCTCATGCTTGCCCCGGAGCGATGCAAGGCGTAAATCCGTGCCCATGTTTACCGTTTGCGCGCTTTACCACTTCACTCGTTTCGACGATCCCGCCGGGCTTCAGGGCCCGCTGCTGAACTGCTGCCGTGCCCACGCGGTGACCGGCACGCTGCTGCTGGCGGGCGAAGGCATCAATGGCACCATCGCCGGCCCGCGCGCCGGAATCGACGCGGTGTTGCTGCATATTCGCGCCTTGCCCGGTTGCGCCGATCTAGAATGGAAATTGTCGAATGCTCAGGATCGACCGTTTGCGCGCATGAAGGTGCGCCTCAAGCGTGAGATCGTGACGATGGGGCAGCCCGACGTCGACCCGCGCAGCCGCGTTGGGCACTATGTCGAGCCCTCCGACTGGAATGAGCTGATCCGCTCGCCGGACGTGGCGGTGATCGACACGCGTAACGATTACGAAGTCGCCATCGGCACGTTCGAAGGCGCGATCGACCCTCAAACCGACAGTTTTCGCGACTTTCCCGCTTGGTGGGAGGCAAATCGCGAGCGGTTCCACAACAAGCGCATCGCGATGTTCTGCACCGGCGGCATCCGTTGCGAGAAATCGACCAACTGGCTGCTTGGTCAAGGGGTCGAAGAGGTCTTTCACCTCAAGGGCGGCATTCTGAAATATCTTGAAGACATCCCCGAGGACACCAGCGCCTGGCAGGGTGAGTGTTTCGTGTTCGATGGACGCGTGTCGGTTGGGCACGGGCTTCGGGAAGGGCCGCATCTGCTGTGCCACGCCTGCCGCCGCCCGATGCTGCCCGACGACCGCAGCCGGCCCGAATATGAACATGGCGTGTCCTGCCATCAGTGCATCTCTGAGACATCCGAGTCGGACAAGGCGCGGTTTCGCGAGCGCCAGAAGCAGATCGCGCTCGCTGAAGCGCGCGGCGAACGCCACCTGCTTGCCGACGTTCCCAATGATGCCATGCCGATTATGGCGCGCGATCAGAAATAACTTCGCACCAAGGCCCCGGCGAGCAGCGACCAGCCGTCCGCGACCACGAAGAAGGCCAGCTTGAAGGGCAGGGACACGATCGCCGGCGGCACCATCATCATGCCCATCGACATCAGCACTGCCGCCACCACGAGGTCGATGATCAGGAACGGCAGGAAAATCAGAAAGCCGACCTGAAACGCCCGCGCCACCTCGGACAGCATGAAGCTTGGGATCAGGATCGACAGCGGCGCTTCGGGCGCAAGCGTGGTGCCTATCGAATCTGGCCGCAGATCCGCCATGTTGACGAAGGTTTCCGAGTCGGTGCGCCCGGCCATAAAGCCCCGGAACGGCTCGAGCGTGCGCTCGACGGCAACGTCGAGGTCGATCTGCTCCTCGATCAGCGGCTGCAAACCGTTGTCCCATGCAGCGGTGAAGGTTGGCTCCATGACGAAATAGGTCAGGAATAGCGCGAGACTCACGATCAGCATGTTGGGCGGGGATTGCTGCAAGCCGACCGCCTGGCGCAGGATCGACAGCACGGTCACAAGAAACGGAAAACAGGTGATCATGATCGCGATGCCGGGCGCGAGACTCAGCAGCGTGATCAACGCGATAAGCTGCAGGCTCGCCGCAGTGACGGAGTTTCCCGCGCCAAGGTCGAGGCTGAATTCCTGCGCGCCAGCAGGCCCGGCGAACCCGATCAGCATCGCCGCGTAAAGGACTGGTAGAAGGCGCATCGCTCAGGACGGTTTCTTCAGATCGATCACTTCGGTGAGCCTGACAGCAAGCTGCCCGTTCTCGCCGCCCTCGAGCACCTCGAGAGCGCCGATCCCGATCAGCCGATCGCCGACATACAGTTCCACCGGATCCTCGAGACGCTTGTCGAGGGTCAGAACCGACCCCTCTGCGAGCTTGAGAAGATCCCGCACCAGTGGGCGCGCCCGACCGACAGAGACGGTGATCTCGATCGGAACGGAGGTGAAGGGCGTCGCGGATTCGCTCCGCGCGGCATCTGCCTGGTCATCCATGTGCGGTCTTTCTCCGGTTATCATGCACAAAGCCCTGCACGGCCCGTGCCACCTCCTCGACAAGCCCGCCGAGGTCGATTTGTCTTTCGATATCGCCAAAACGGATATCTGCTTGTCCACCCATCAGGGTTTCATCCTCGATCAGCGACAACGGGAAGCCGATGTCCGGGTCGAGCATCGGCGCCACCTGTTCGGCATGCCCCGATGCAACGGCAATCACCACATCGAGCGTTCCAACCTCGTGTGCCATGGCCCTGAGCTGCTCGGACACATGCAAGCCAAGCGTCTCGCGCAGCATCGCGGGCAACAGCTTGCCGACGACCTCCTCAAGCAAGGGAGAAATGCCGCTCATGACCTGCCCATATGCTTCATGATAGGTGAACGAGAGATCCTGAAGATTCTGCGCGAAGTCGCTTGCGATGCGGGAATGACCGTCATCCTGCGCCTTGATCGCATCATCCCACCCCGCCTTGTAACCGCTCTCGAACGACTCGAGCCTTGCCGTCTCGAGGTCTCCGTCGTCGTGCATGACGCTCATTGCCTGAGCCGGGAGACGGGTTGCCCCGAAATCCTCGAGAATTTCAGCAAGCCGACTCATTTCGCTTCCTCCTTCTCATCAAGCCAGCTGCGCAGGATCTCGACGGTCTCGGTCTTGCGCTCCTCGATCAGGTTGCGCAGTCGATCGACCGGATCCTCCTCGGCAGGGCTATCGAAATCGACCACGCCCATGCCGCCAAACCCCTCGGCTTTGCTCACTGTTGCCAAGGGCGCAAAATCGTCATCGCCCGAGGAGATCTCGCCATCAAGCGCCGGGCCCGAACCCAAGTCCGATACAGGAAGCGCCAGTGCGGCTCCTTCCGCCCCGGCCAGAGCCGCCTGACCGCCACCCGTCAGGATCGGGCGCACCACAAAGAGCCCGAGCACCAGTGCTACAAGCGCAAGCACCGCGATCTTGATCAGCGTCATCGGATCAAGCGTCATCGCAAACCAGCTCGGCTCGATCGGACCGGTGCCTAGCCCTTCGGGCCGTTCAAAAGGCATCGAGCGGATGGTAATCTGATCTCCCCGCGCCTCGTCGAAGCCAACGGCCGACGCGACCAGATCATTCAGCGCCGCAAGTTCGGTGTCCGGCAACGGAACGAAGGTCTGCGTGCCGTCATCCGCGATGGCAAAACTCCCGTTGACGAGGACCGCGACGGTCAGGCGCTTGACGGCCCCCGGCGCCTTGGTGATTTCGCGGGTCGTTTCGGACACTTCGTAATTCACCCGCTCACGCGTTTCGTTTTCCGAGCTTTTCGAACTGTCGCCCCCGCCGTCAGCATTCCCGGCCGGCAGATTCGAGGCCACTGTGACATTGTTGCCCCCCTGATCCTGCGAGGAGCTCGTGTTCTCCGAGGTGTCGGTCGAGATCACCACGCGCCCTTCAGGGTCGAACTGGCGCTGTCTGATCGTCTCACTTTCAGTGATGGTGGCGACGCTGACCTCGACAACTGTGTTGCCTTGCCCCACACGCGCCTCGACGAGCCGTTGCACCCGGTCACGCAGCGCTGCGGCCCGGTCTTCGGCGGTCTGCGCCCCGCCCGGTTCGTCGTCCGCCCCGACAAGGCCGCCTTGCCCGTCAATCACCGCGACATTGTCCGGGACCAGACCCGGAACCGCAGAGGCGACAAGATATTTCAGAGCACGGGCCTGCCCCGGCGAAATCAGCTCGCCATTGGTGGTCACCGAAATCGACGCCGAAGCCGTCACGTCGCGCTGGAAGGGATTCGCCGTGGAATTGGCTATATGTACGCGCGCCGTTGCCACCCAAGGATTGGCGACAATTGTGCGGGCAAGTTCACCTTCCTTGGCACGCCAGTACGCCGCATCGAACATCTGCGATGTCGTGCCGAAGCCCGATAGACTGTCGAGCAACTCATACCCCTGATTCGAATTTGCGGGCAGCCCTTCGCTTGCCAGCGTCATGCGCAGGGCATCGCGCTGCGTATCGGGAACAAATATCGCCCCTCCACGCACTTCATAGGGCACGCCGCGCGCTTCGAGCGCTGAAACCACCTCGCCGGCGGCACCGTTTTCAAGGCCCGCATATAATAGCGTCAGTGAAGGTGACGAGGCCATCCTGCCCATCGCGAGCACTGCAAGTACCATGGCCAGGGTAGCGCCAATGACAATCAGCCTGCGCCGCGCGCCAAGACCATCCCAAATTTGTGCGATCTGCTGCAAGACCAACCTCCGTTCCGACCGTTCTGCTCGGTGAAGGCATCATTGGGGCATCAGGCTTAACAATCGGTTAGTCCCTGAGAGGCTATAACGATCTTGGTTCGAATAAGAGGTCAGCCATGACGGATGCCACAGTCGACGCCCCCGATGGGGAACAAGATGTCAAGAAATCCTCAAACCTGCCGCTCATCATCGGCGTGATTCTGGCGCTTGTGGGCGGAGGCGGAGGATTCTTTGCCGTTTCTTCCGGGCTTTTGCCGTTCGCTGGCAGTGCAACACAGGACCATGCCCCGGCAGAGGCTTCGGAAGACGGGGGCCACGACGCCACCGCCGATTCGCATGCTTCCGGCGGTCCCGGTACGGCCATCGGAGAGGTGTCGTTCATCGAACTTCCACAGCTTGTCGTGTCCATGGGCACGGCATCGAACATGCATCATCTGCGGTTTCAGGCGAGCCTCGAAGTGCTGCCGTCTTCGGTCGCACCGGTTGAAAATCTGAAACCGCGCGTGATCGACGTATTGAACAACTACCTGCGAGCGCTGTCACCCTCGGATATCGAGGCCCCCGGCGCGCTCATCAAGATCAGGTCGCAGCTGTTGCGACGCATTCAGATGGTCACCGGCGAGAATCGCGTGCGTGACCTTCTGATCCTGGAATTCGTGCTCAACTGAGGGGACTGGAATGGAATTCATTGCCGATATCCTGCTCGCCGCCGGGGCCCTCGGGGCCGGCTTTTACTGCTTCGTGCTGTCGCGGCGCCTGTCGAGGTTCACCGACCTGGAGAACGGCGTCGGCGGGGCCGTTGCCCTCCTGTCCGCGCAGGTGGACGATCTGACCCGCACGCTAGACGCAGCGCAAACCACTGCCGGAGAGTCATCGAACAAACTCGAATCGCTGTCCAAACGTGCAGAGGAGTCCGCCAAACGGCTGGAGCTGATGCTTGCATCTATGCATGATCTGCCCGCAGACGAAGCTCCGGCGAAGCAAGCTGTTGGTGGCGGCGAACCGATGTTTTTCCGGCATCCCGGAGCGTCAAGATGATCTCGCTATTTCGCAAGGTAAAGCAGAAACCAGCCCCGAGCGATGCGCAGACTGCGGCCAAACCCACTGCATCGCGCGCACCGACCCGCGCCGGGACGACATCGAAGCCGAAACGGCGGCGCGGAAAGGGAGTTCTTGCGATCATCGGTGGCCTGCTCATCGCCTCTGCTCTGACGCGAGTGGCCATTCAGGCAACTGCGGCGATCGCCTTGGAAACCGGCGCGCCGTCTAATGATGCGATAGCGTCAGAACACGGCGCCGGGGTCCCGGGCAATTCTGTCGCAGCCTGCACCGCGGAAGAGGACATTGCGCCGGTACTGTCTGCCTTGAAGGCGCGCGAAGAGCGGATCACCAAGCGAGAGACGGATATTGAAACCCGTATGCAGGCGCTTTCCATCGCCGAGCAGGAAATCGACCGCAAGCTGGTCGCGCTGGAAGAGGCCGAGGTCAAGCTTCGCTCGACTCTGGCCATGGCGAAGACAGCTGCGGACGACGACGTCGACCGATTGACCCAGGTTTATGCGAGTATGAAACCCAAGCAGGCCTCGGCACTGTTCGAAGAGATGGACCCGGAATTCTCTGCCGGTTTTCTTGGCCGAATGCGTCCGGATGCGGCCGCCGCGATCATGGCGGGCCTGACACCGGCGACGGCCTACACAATCAGTGCAATGTTGGCGGGCAGGAACGCAAACGCGCCAAGGCAGTGACTTTTCAACCCCGCCCCGTGGCAAAGTCAGCGATTCCCTGCGCCCGCAGCGCGCCGGATTGTCGCCCTGCCTCCTGCCCTCGCCGAAACGAGATGATCGTGGGAATCCCCCGGATTCGATAGGATGCGGCAGCGGATTGATGCGCTTCGGTGTTCAACTTCACGAGGCGTACCTGCCCTTTGAGCATCCCCGCCGCCTTGGAGAATTCCGGCCCCATCATCCGGCAAGGCCCGCACCATGGAGCCCAGAAATCAACAACCAATGGCAAATCGTCGACGCGGATCGCTTTTTCAAGCGTGCCGGCATCTACCTCTTGCGCCTTACCCGAAAGCAGGGTGGCGCCACAGGTGCCGCACTTTGGCCCGGCCCCGAGCTGCGCATCCGGCACACGATTGATCTGACCGCAGTCAAGACAGACAAGCTTTGTCATTTTCCAGCTCCACGTCATATTCCATGTGGATTATATGTGCTTTGCACGCCATCGTGACAGTCCCACTGGGACAGCTTGCATTGCTTTCGCGTTGGGCCCGAACAAGATACACTTGCTGTCACCAGAGGAGTCCGAGTTTCAAGATGATCACCCGCCGACAATTCACCCTCGCAAGCGTCGCAGCTGCCGCCGCCGCCGGGTCCCCCGCCCTCGCCTTCGAAGTCGAGCCGAAATTCCGGCCGCAGCCGGTGCGCATCAAGCAGGATCTCGCGCCCGGCCAGATCCTGATCCTGCCCCGCGCGCATTTTCTGTATTACGTGTCCGCTCCAGGCCAAGCGATCCGCTACGGCGTTGGCGTCGGGAAGGCCGGGCTTGAGTTCACCGGGGATGCGATCATTCAGGTCAAGAAGGAATGGCCGACATGGCGCCCGACACAAGACATGATCGATCGTGAGCCAGATCACTACGGCAAGTTCAAGGACAACGATTATGTCCAGCCCGGCGGCCCGGAGAACCCGCTTGGCGCGCGCGCGCTCTACCTTTTCCAGAATGGTCGCGACACGTTCTTCCGCATTCATGGAACCACAGCCCCCGAATCGATCGGCCAATCCGTGTCGAACGGCTGCATCCGGATGTTGAATGAACACGTGAAGGACCTGTACGAGCGTGTACCGCTTGGCACACCGGTCACCGTGCTCTGAGCCTTGGCAGCGCGCCTAGCGCGCTGTTTACCAAGCCTGCCGCAATTCAAACGAATTTCTGGCCATTCGCTTCCTTCCTGACTGCCTCCTGACACAATCCAGCCCGAATTGGCCCGGATTAATGCTATCGTAGAGTTTGAAGCGCAGTCTTAATTGCGAAGGGAGGCTGACATGGCATTGATCGCACTCTTGTCTGGAAGCGTTTTGGGCGCTTTTGCGGCAATTTCTGGTTGGCTGGTTTTCGGCATCTCACCGATGTTCGGGTTTGGCCTGTACCTCGCAACCTCGCTTGGCCTTGGTTTGGCGCCCTTTGTGCTTTGCGGTCTGAGAACGGCTTTGCGCGGCGTCGGCAACCCCATTCCGGCGAACCGCTGACGCTACTCCTTGGCGTCGATGCGCTCCACCAACTGCTCGACAGTGGGGCCAATTGCATCGACGATCATCGCCACCCCTTCCGGGTTTGGATGAATTCCGTCTGCCTGCATCAACCCTTCCGCCGCCGACGGTGCCGCCCCCTCGGGCAAGATCCCTTCAAAGAAATATGGGTAGAAAAGGCTGTCGTGCTGCGACGCCAGAGCAGGGTAGAGCGCATCGAAGGATGCCTTGTAGTCCGGCCCGTAGTTCCCCGGCGCAGTCATCCCGACCAGCAATACGGCAACATCCTTGGCTTCGGCCGCCGTCAGGATGCCGTCGATATTGCTGCGCGTCACCGCCGGATCCAGCCCGCGAAGCAGGTCATTTCCGCCCAGCGTAACGATCATCCCTTCGATGTCCGGCGTAAGCGACCAATCGACCCGCGCCAACCCTCCGGCAGAGGTATCGCCGGACACACCTCCGTTGACGATCTGCACGTCATATCCCCGGGCCGTGAGCCAGGCTTGCAGCTGCGGCACGAATCCTTCGCCATCCATCAGCCCGTAGCCTTGCGTCAGGCTATCGCCCAGTGCCAGAATTCGCGTCGTTTCCGCCTGCACCGGTAGGGCCAACCCCACCAGCAGCACCGGAAACAGGTTGTGGATCCGCAACCGGGTCCCATATTTCGTCAAAGCTTTCATTGTTCCCGGAAAATCCCTCATGCCCGATCCCGTCATCACCCTTGAAGATGTCACGCTCAGCCTCAGGGGCAATGCCGGAATGGTCGAGATCCTTCACGGTATCTCGATGCAGGTGGCCGCCGGAGAGACACTGGGCCTCATTGGCCCGTCGGGCAGCGGCAAATCTTCGCTTCTTATGGTGATGGGCGGCTTGGAAAGCGCAACATCTGGGGTTGTCCGGGCCCTCGGACAGGATCTCACCGAGATGAACGAAGACGCGCTGGCCCGCTTTCGGCGCGATCACATGGGCGTGGTGTTTCAAAGCTTCAACCTGATCCCAACGATGACCGCGCTTGAAAACGTCGCCACCCCGCTGGAGCTGGCGGGCCACAAGGACGCATTCGCCCGCGCCAAGGCCGAGCTTGACGCGGTCGGGCTGGGTCACCGCGCCGATCACTATCCCGCGCAAATGTCCGGCGGAGAGCAGCAGCGAGTTGCGCTGGCCCGCGCCGCGGCGCCCCGGCCACATATCCTGCTGGCGGATGAACCGACGGGGAACCTCGACGGCGCGAATGGCGATGCGATCATGGACATGCTGTTCGGCCTGCGGGATCGACATGGGGCAACGCTGGTGCTGGTGACGCATTCGAACACGCTTGCCGCGCGCTGCGACCGGGTGATCCGCCTGACCGACGGGCGCATCGACCCTGCACAGGCGAGGGCCGCCGAATGAGCCTTGCCATCGCGGCGCGCCTCGCCCGGCGCGAATTGCGCGGAGGTCTGCACGGCTTTCGCATCTTCCTTGCCTGCCTTGCGCTGGGAGTCGCGGCGATTGCCGGGGTCGGCTCGGTGCGCTCGGCGATTCAGGCGGGGCTAGCCGATCAGGGCGCGGTCTTGCTCGGGGGCGACGCGCAGGCCGAATTCACCTATCGTTTTGCCTCGGATGAGGAACGCGCGTGGCTGCAAAGCGTGGCCACGCAAGTCTCTGAAATCACCGATTTCCGGTCCATGGCCGTGGTCGGGGACGAGCGCGCGCTGACGCAGGTCAAGTCGGTTGATGATGCCTATCCGCTGCTTGGGCAGATGGTTCTTGATCCGCCGATGCCGCTGGCCGACGCGCTCAACGACAGCGGCGCGGTGATGGCCCCGGTGCTGGCGGACCGGCTCGGGCTGTCTCCTGGCGACACCTTCAAGCTTGGGACGAGGGAGTTCACCCTCTCGGCCATTATCGTGACAGAACCGGACGATGCGGGCGACGGGTTCGGCCTTGGGCCGCGCACGCTGGTCAAGACCACCGATCTGGATGGATCTGGCCTGCTGGCGCCCGGCTCGCTGTTCGAAAGCGAATATCGGCTGACAGTCCCCGCCGGCACCGACATGCAGGCGCTCAAGGCTGAGGCAGAGGCGCGCTACCAGGGCAGCGGCATCCGCTGGCGCGATGCCAGCAACGGCGCGCCGGGGATCGCGCGCTTTGTCGACCGGCTGGCAAATTTCCTTGTGCTGGTGGGGCTTTCCGGTCTGGCCGTCGGCGGCATCGGAGTGTCGGCGGCGGTGCGGGCCTATCTGGCGCGCAAGACCTCGGTGATCGCAACGCTGCGCACGCTGGGCGCCTCGCGGCGGGTGATCTTCCTGACCTATTTCCTTCAGGTCGGCTTTCTGAGCCTTGTCGGCATAGCCATCGGCATCGTGCTGGGGGCGGCGATTCCGCTGCTGTTCGCGCCGATCATCGCAGGCGCCCTGCCGATTCCGGTGATCTTCACGCTTTATCCCGGCCCCTTGGGCGAGGCGGCGATCTATGGCGTTCTGACTGCGCTGCTGTTCACGCTCTGGCCGCTGGCGCGGACCGAAGACGTGCGCGCCGCGACCCTGTTTCGCGACGCGCTCGACAGCGCACGCGCCCTGCCCGCAACACGCTTTGTCGTGGCGACGGTGGTCCTGCTGGCGCTGCTGGTCGGGGTGGCGGTGCTGTTTTCGGGCAGCCCGCGCATCACGCTATGGACCACCGGCGGCATCCTTGGCGCGCTGATCATCCTCACCGTGGCCGCGTCGGGAATCCGCGCATTGGCCCGCAAGGCGACCCCCGCAGCGCGTGGAAAGCCGGTGCTTCGCTGGGCGCTTGGCGCGATCGGCGGGCCACGCGAAACTGCGGCGTCGGTGGTGCTGTCGCTGGGGCTGGGCCTGTCGGTGCTGGCCGCCATCGGGCAGATCGACGGCAACCTGCGCGCGGCCATCGACCGTGACCTGCCCGAGATCGCCCCGTCGTATTTCTTTGTCGATATCCAGCCCGACCAGATCGATGGCTATCGCCAGCGGCTCGCCGAAGATCCCGCCGTCAGCCGCGTCGATACCGCGCCGATGCTGCGCGGCGTGATCACCCGGATCAACGGCGTGAATGCCCGCGAGGTCGCCGGGGATCACTGGGTGGTACGCGGCGACCGGGGCATCACCTATGCCGCGCAGCCGGACGAGCGCACCATCATCACCGACGGCGCGTGGTGGCCCGAGAATTACGACGGCCCGCCCCAGATCAGCTTTGCCCGCGAAGAGGCCGAAGAAATCGGCCTGAACCTCGGCGACGAGATCACCTTCAACGTGCTTGGCCGCGACATCACCGCGACGATCACCAGCTTTCGCGACGTGGATTTCTCGACCGCCGGGATCGGCTTTGTCATGACGCTGAACCCGGCCGCGCTGCAGGGCGCGCCGCACACATGGATTTCGACCGTCTACGCCGAACCGCAGGCCGAGGCGCAGATCCTGCGCGATCTGGCCAGCCAGTATCCCAACATCACCGCGATCCGGGTGCGCGATGCCATCGACCGGGTGGCCGAGCTGCTGGAAGGCATTGGCGTCGCGATCCGCTGGGGCGCGGCGGCAACCCTGCTGACCGGGTTTCTCGTGCTGATCGGTGCGGCCAGCGCCGGGTCCGGCGCACGCACCTACGAGGCCGCCGTGCTCAAGACGCTGGGCGCCAGCCGCGCGCGCATCCTGCAAAGCTTTGCGCTGCGCTCGGTGTTGCTGGGCGCGGGCGCCGGGATCGTGGCGCTGGGAGCGGGCATCCTTGGCGGCTGGGCGGTGAGCCATTTCATCATGGAAACCGGCTTTGCCGTGCAATGGTCGTCGGCCTTCGGCATCATCCTTGGCGGCATCGTTGCCACGCTGCTCGCCGGGCTCGGCTTTGCCTGGAAACCGCTGTCGGCGCGCCCCGCCGGGGTACTGCGGGCGCGGGAATAGTGCCGCTTGCACCTCGCGCGCGGGACTGGCAAGCCTTCGCCATCCCTTTTGGCAGCTGCAGGACGCGATAGATGACCGATTCCCTTCCCATGCCGATTTCCGTGCTGAGTCGCGCTCAGAAGACCTCGATCCTCAACCTGGTACGCCGGGCCGCGAAGACCGAGATCATGCCGCGGTTTCGCCGGCTCGATGCGAAGGAGATCGCGCAAAAGACCTCGCGCCTCGATCTGGTGACCGAAGCCGACCGCAACGCCGAAAAGATGATCGCGCGTGGTTTGCTGCGGATGTTTCCCAATGCGGTGATCGTGGGCGAGGAAGCGGTGTCCGAAAACGCCGCCGTGCTGGACAAGATCGCCGGGGCCGAGCTGTGCTTTACCATCGATCCGGTGGACGGGACGTGGAATTTTGCCAAGGGTCTTGCCACCTTTGGGGTGATCGTCTCGGCGCTGCGCTTCGGCAAGCCGGTGTTCGGGCTGATCTACGATCCGGTGATGGATGACGTGATCTGGGGCGATCTTGGTGGGCCGGCGGAAATGACCGTGCCGACCAAGCGGGTCAATCGCGAGGTCTACACCTCGGAGGGCGGCGAGATCGCCGACCTGTATGGCTACATCCCGCTCTACATGATGCCGCTGGACAAGCGCGCCGAGATGGCGGCCACCCTGCCCCGCTTCGAGCATGTGCAATCCCTCCGCTGCTCGGCGCATCAGGACCGGATGCTGGTGCAAGGCCACGTCGATTTCGTGCTTTCGACCGGGCTGACGCCTTGGGACAATTCCGCCGGTGTGGTGCTGACCGGCTGTGCAGGCGGCGTGGCCCGGATGCTCGACGGGGCAGAGTTCAACGCCGCGAAGACCGAGGGCTACCTGCTCTGCGCCAGCGACGAGGCAACATGGACCCGGCTGCGCGACGCGTTTTCGTTTCTGCTGGAAACCCCGGCTGCGCCGGTGCCGATCGAAGACAGCGATGGAGACGGCGGCGAGGGTTAACGCCGCGCTGCCCAGCTCGCCGAGGCGTGCTTGCGGGTATAGAATTCGGCCATCAGGCCGATCATGATCAGCACCAGCGACAGGTACAACGCATATTCCCAGTTGGAATTGCGCGGGTTGTAATCGACAAAGGCAAAGCCGCGTGACTGGTCGATGGTGTGAAACAGCGGGTTCCAGCTGAACAGCGCGATCATCTTGGGCGGCAGGGTGTTGGCGACGAACATCTTGCCCGAAGCGATCATGTTGGCCCGCTGATAGATCGTCGACAGGATCGACACCGGCGTCGGGAACCATGGCTTTGCCGCAAGGAACACCAGCCCGATCGCCGCCCCCGACAGCCATGACAGCAGCAACATGCCAAGGCAGGCGATGGGATCATATATCTCCTGCATGACGAACGGGTTGAAGGCCACGTCGTAGATGAACAGGATGAAGAACAGTGACAGCACCTGAATATACAGCGTCGACAGCATCGCCGAAGCGATGGCGATGGCGGTGTTCATCGGCGCGTGCTGCATCATCGGGCTGGCCGGGCCTTCAGAACCGACGACGGCCCCCATGGTCTTGGTATGGGTCATGTACAGGAACACGCCGGTCATGATGTAGATCATGAAGTCGCCGCGCAGCGCCGTGCTGCGCAACCCGAGGATCTGGAACATGAAATAGAAGGCGAGCACGAAGATGATGGTCTGAAGCATGTTCATGAACAGCGCCATGAACGCGTTGCCATGGCTCTTACGCACGGCACGCACCGAATTGTGGTAGATCAGTTCGCAAATATAGACCGCAGACCCAAAGCTTGATCGCGGTTTTCTGGATTCGAACATCTTGCGCCTGCTCCGCTATGGCCCCACCGTCAGCTGCGCGGAAGGGTCTGCCCCATCGGACGGGTCTTCTTGCCCATCGCGACTTCGGGCAGCATAAGAGTGAGAGCCTTTCAAATCAATGAATCCGCACCGATTGGCGGAATAAGGAGATCAGCCTTGAATTACGAAACTCTTGTGACGGTGATGCGGCGCCTCGCGCTCGAGGCGGGCGACAAGATCATGGAGATCTACGAGTCCGACGATTTCGAGGTGAAGACCAAGTCCGACTCCAGCCCGGTGACCGAGGCCGACGAGGCGGCGGATGCGCTGATCTCGGTCGGACTGCGCGAGGCGTTCCCCGATGTGGCGCTAGTTACCGAAGAGCAGGCAGACAGCCATACCCTTGACGCGATGACCTTTCTTATTGTCGATCCGCTGGATGGCACCAAGGAATTCGTCAACCGGCGCGGGGATTTCACCGTCAACATCGCGCTGGTCGAAGAGGGCGTTCCGACGCGCGGCGTGGTCTATGCTCCGGCCAAGGGACGGATGTTCTACACCGACAGCGTCGGAAAGTCGATCGAAGAAACCGGCCCCTTCGACAAGGAGACCGTCGGCGAAACCGTGCCGCTGTCGGTCTCGAACGCCAATAATTCGGCGCTGATGGTGGTGGCCTCCAAGTCGCACCGCGACGAGGCAACCGATGCCTATATCGGCAAATACGCCGTGGAGGATTCCAAGAGCGCCGGATCGTCGCTGAAATTCTGCCTTGTCGCGACCGGTGAGGCCGATCTTTATCCGCGCCTCGGGCGGACGATGGAATGGGACACAGCCGCGGGCCATGCCGTGCTGAGTGGCGCGGGCGGTCGGGTCGTGCGGTTCGACGATCACACCCCGCTGGCCTATGGCAAGGCCGAGTTCGCCAACCCGTTCTTCATCGCCTACGCCCCGAGCGTCGAGCTGAAAGACGCCTGAATGCCCACGCCCTCGGCGCAGACGATTGCGGCCAGCATCGTGATCGTCAGCCGGGGGCGACCCGATGCGCTGCGGCTCTGCCTTGCGGGGATCGCGCAGCTTGATCATCCTCAGTTCGAGGTGATCGTGGTGGCCTGCCCGGCTGGCATGGCGATGCTGGGCGAGCATCCCCAACGGGCGCTGATCAAGGCCATCGCGTTTGACCGGGCCAATATCTCGGAAGCGCGCAATCTCGGCATCGCAGTTGCCGCGGGCGAGGTCATCGCCTTCATCGACGACGATGCGGTGCCCGAACCGACCTGGCTGGCGCATCTGCTTGGCCCTTTCGCCGATCCGCAAGTGGCTGCCGCCGGGGGCTATGTGCGTGGGCGCAACGGCATTTCCTTCCAATGGCGCGCCCGCTGCGTGCAGGGCAGCGGCGAAGATGCACCGCTGCACATTGCTGGCGACGCGCCGGCCCGCCCCGCCCTGCCCGATGGGGCCGCGCTGAAGCTTCAGGGCACCAACATGGCGCATCGCCGCACGGTGCTGGCGGCAATGGGCGGCTTTGATCCGGCCTTCCGCTTTTATCTCGACGAGACCGACCTTGATATGCGCCACGCGGCGCGCGGGCATATCTCGGTCGTGGTGCCTTTGGCCGAGGTGCATCACGGCTATGCCGAAAGCCCTCGGCGCAGCGCGCGCCGCGTGCCGCGCGATCTGACCGAGATCGGAGCGTCGATGGCGTGCTTCCTTGCCCGCCACTGCCCCGAGCAGGATCGCGGCGTGGCGTGGCAACGATTTCGCGACGGGCAGCAACACAGGTTGGCCGCGCTTGTCGCGCGCCGGGCGCTGCGCCGTGACGACATGCAGGGTTTGCTGCGCGGGCTGGATCAAGGCTTTGCCCAAGGTGCGAATCGCAGCGCCGCGCCGCTCGCAGCGATCCCGGCGGCGGGGGCGGCTTTCCTGCCCTTTCCCGGGCGTCCCGGCGCCAGTCGCAGCGTTTTGTTGGGGCGATTGTGGAACCGCCGCGCCCTGCGGCGCGAGGCCGCGCACCGCGCCGCGCAGGGCGAGATCGTCAGCGTCTTCCGCTTCACCCACACCGCGCTGCCTCACCGGCTGCGCTTTGACGCCGGGGGTTACTGGGAACAGACCGGTGGTCTTTGGGGCCGCAGTGACAGGGGCGGACCACGCTTTGTCGCGACGCTGTTCCGGGCGCGACTGAACGCCGAGATTACACGAGTGGCGAAAATTCGAGGTTTGCGCACGCCAAGCGATCACTAAGCAGAATATGATCGCCCAGCGGGAAGCCGCAGGCTATTTGCCCTGTTTTCTCGTTAAAAGAGACGTGCTAGTAAATTGGCGAAACCGTATCCTCGACACGCGAGGCTTTCGGATTATTTCAAGGAGCAAACCGTTATGCGCAACAAGGTGACCAAGGCGATTTTTCCAGTCGCCGGTCTCGGCACAAGGTTCCTGCCGGCAACGAAGTCCGTTCCGAAGGAAATCATGACCCTGGTCGACCGCCCGCTGGTGCAGTACGCCATCGACGAAGCCCGCGCTGCGGGCATCAAGGAATTCATCTTCGTGACTTCGCGCGGCAAAAGCGCGCTTGAAGATTATTTCGATGTTGCTCCCCATCTCGAGGCCGACCTGAAGGCCAAGGGCAAGGACAAGCTTCTCGAGATCCTCGAACATACCAACATGGACTCGGGCGAGATCGCCTATATCCGCCAGCACAAGGCGCTTGGCCTTGGGCACGCGGTCTGGTGCGCTCGCCGCCTGATCGGCGACGAGCCCTTTGCGGTGATTCTGCCCGATGACGTGATCGCGGCGGACAAACCCTGCCTTCAGCAGATGATCGAAAGCTACGAAGAAGTCGGCGGCAACATGGTCGCTGCGATGGAAGTGCCCGCCAGCCAGGCCAGCAGCTATGGCATCCTCGACGTTCAGGAAGACATGGGCAGCCTCGTGTCGGTCAAAGGCATGGTCGAAAAGCCCAAAGCTGGCACCGCGCCGTCGAACCTTGCGGTGATCGGCCGTTACATCCTGTCGCCGAAGATCCTTGAAAACCTCGAGAACAAGGAAACCGGCGCGGGCGGCGAGATTCAGCTGACCGACGCCATCGCCAAGCAGATCGGCGATGAGACCAACGGTGTCTATGGCTACCGCTTCAACGGTCAGCGCTACGATTGCGGCTCCAAGGCGGGCTTCCTTCAGGCGACTGTGGCCTTTGGCCTCGAGCGCGAAGAGCTTCGCGATGATCTGGCCGCCTACCTTCACGAGGTCGTCGCGGCGCGCAAGGCGGCCCAGTAACGCCTCATGACCCATGTATTGGTTACCGGGGGTGCGGGCTATATCGGCTCGCACGCCTGCAAGGCGCTGAAAGCGGCGGGCTATACGCCCGTCACATACGACAACCTCGTGACCGGCTGGCGGGATTCGGTCAAGTTCGGCCCGTTCGAGCAAGGAGACCTGTCTGACCGGGCAAAACTGGACGCGGTCTTCGCCAAGTACCAGCCGGTGGCGGTGATGCATTTCGCCGCCCTGAGTCAGGTTGGCGAAGCGATGTCCGAGCCGGGGCGCTACTGGCGCAACAACGTCGAGGGCTCGCTGACCCTGATCGAAGCGGCCTGCGCCGCTGGCTGCCTGAATTTTGTGTTCTCATCGACCTGCGCGACCTATGGCGAGCATGACAACGTCGTGCTCGACGAGGCCACGCCGCAAGAGCCGCTGAATGCCTATGGCGCCTCCAAGCGCGCTGTCGAAAACATCCTGCGCGATTTCGAGGCCGCCTACGGGCTTCGGTCGGTGATCTTCCGCTATTTCAACGTGGCGGGCGCCGATCCCGAAGGCGAGGTCGGCGAGCATCATCGCCCCGAAACCCATCTGATTCCGGTGATGCTCGAAGCCATCGACGGCAAGCGCCCGGCGCTGACCATTCACGGCACCGATTACGACACGCCCGATGGCACCTGCATTCGCGATTACGTGCATGTCTGCGATCTCGTCGATGCGCATGTGCTGGGGCTGAAATGGCTGCGCGAGGACAAGGGCAGCCGGGTGTTCAACCTCGGCACCGGCACGGGGTTTTCCGTGCGCGAGGTCATCGACGCATCGCGCGCCGTGACCAACCGCGAAGTGCCCCATTCCGAAGGGCCGCGCCGCGCTGGCGATGCCACCAAGCTGGTGTCCGGCTCGACCCGCGCCGCCGGCGAACTGGGCTGGGAGCCGGCGCGTTCGACCATGCCGCAGATGATCGCGGATGCCTGGAACTGGCATCTGAATGGCCATTACGACGGCTAGACTTCTGGACCTGACGCGGCTGGTCTCACGGGTCGGCCGCGCCTTCACCGGCATTGACCGGGTGGAATACGCCTATCTTTCCAGACTGTTGTCCGAAGGCCCCCTGTGGGGGCTGGTGCGCACGCAGCTGGGCTATCTTCTGCTGGACAGATCGGGCTGCGCCGAGCTGAAGGCGTTGCTGGAGGGCAACGCCTTCCCCGCGCCGGACCTGCTGTCACGCCTGCGCAAGCGCGACAATCGGCGCGCCGGGGCCGAGACGGCCTTGCGCCGCGTCGCGGTGGCGCGCTGCCTGCCATCGGGGCTGCGGCGGATGTTGCGGGCGCTGCCCGAGAGCTGCACCTATCTCAACGTCGGGCACACGCTGTTCAGCGTCGACGCGCTGCGGGATCTGCGGGTGGTCGTGTTGCTGCATGATACCATCCCTCTCGATCACCCGGAGTTTACCCGAGGCGGCATGACCGAGCGGTTCACCGGGTTTCTCGACCGGGTCGGGCAATCTGCGGCGCTGGTGATCTGCAACTCGGCGCAGACGCAGGCGGATCTGGCGCGGCATCTTGCGTCGCCCCCGCCAAGCGTCGTGGCCCATCTGGGCGTCGATGTGGCGCGTCCCGGCCAGATACCCTCCGGCCCGTGGGTCGGGGCACCCTATTTCGTGGCGCTTGGAACCATTGAGCCGCGCAAGAACCACGCGCTGCTGCTTAACCTGTGGCAGCAGCGCGCATCCCGAAGCCATGACAGCCCCCCGCATTTGCTGATCTGCGGCGCGCGGGGCTGGGGCAATGCCGAGGTATTTGCCCGGCTCGATGCCGGGATTGCAGGGGTGCATGAATTGCCGGGCCTGCATGACCATGCTGTGGCCGCCTTGTTGCAAGGCAGCGCCGGGCTGCTGTTTCCAAGTCTCGCCGAGGGCTACGGCCTGCCCCCGATGGAAGCCGCCGCGCTGGGGGTGCCGGTGCTGGCCGCCGATCTGCCGGTGTTGCGCGAGGTGATAGGGGATATTCCCATTTACGCCGCGGTAGCCGATACATATCGTTGGGCGCAGGAAATCGACCGGCTGGCAGCGGATCGACAGGCAGGGTGTCACGAAAAAGGTTCAACGCGTGCGGCATTTTATCCGCCCACATGGGATGAACATTTCAAGTTCGTGTTAACCCTGATCTGATAGCCGGAAACCGATAGGTCGGAGAAACCGGCCGCAGTGAGGGCACGCTTTGGGTGCATGGCAGTCATATCGGCTGAGGCTTCAGCGCAAACGCTGGCGCATACGCGCCCTGCGCAAGTCGCGTGAACTCAGGCCGGTGATCAATCGCACCGGTCAGATCAGGCCTTCGGACCTTCTGGTTTTCTGCACCGCCCGGAACGAAGGCATCCGCCTGCCCTATTTCCTGCAGTATTACCGCGAGATGGGGGTCAACCACTTCTTCTTTGTCGACAATGACAGCAGCGATGGCTCGCTCGAATACCTGTCGCGGCAAGAGGATGTGTCGGTCTGGTCGACGCGTGGCAGCTACAAGCGCGCGCGCTTCGGGGTGGATTGGCTCAATCATCTGTTGCGCAAATACGCCCACGGGCATTGGGCGCTGACCGTCGATCCGGACGAATTCTTCCTCTACCCGTTCTGCGACACCCGCCCGCTGCGCGCCCTGACCGACTGGCTCGATGCCTCGTCGATCAAGAGCTTTTCCGCCATGCTGCTGGATATGTACCCCAAGGGGCGCATCGACGCGCAGCCCTACGTGGCCGGGCAGAACCCGCTTGAGATCGCGTCATGGTTCGACGCCGGAAATTACTCCATTGCCCGCAACAGGCGCTTCGGCAACCTGTGGATTCAGGGCGGCCCCCGGGCCCGCGTGTTCTTTGCCGACGCGCCGCAAAAGGCGCCGGCGCTCAACAAGATCCCGCTGGTGAAATGGGACAGGCGCTATGCCTATGTCAGTTCGACCCATATGCTGCTGCCACGCGGGCTGAACCTCGTCTATGACGAGTGGGGCGGCGAAAAGGCCAGCGGGCTGTTGTTGCACACAAAATTCCTCGACACCTTCGGGACCAAGGCCGCCGAAGAGCTTGAGCGCAAGCAGCATTACGCCGCGTCGGTCGAGTATCTCGCCTATCACAATGGGATCAAGGACAACCCCGATCTGTGGTGCCGATGGTCCGAGAAATACATCAACTGGCGACAGCTGGAAATCCTCGGATTGATGTCCAAGGGCAACTGGGCATGAGCGTCGGCATCGTGATGCTGGTGCACACGGCCTTTGACCGGGCCGAGCAGGTGGCCCGGCACTGGGTGCGCGCGGGCTGCCCGGTGGTGATCCATGTCGACAGCCAGGTTCCGGGACATATCTATCAGAGCTTTGTCGATGCGCTGTCGGATCTGCCCGAGGTGCTGTTTTCGCGCCGCCATCACTGCGAATGGGGCACATGGGGACTGGTGGCAGCCAGTCAGGATGCCTCCGAGCTGCTCCTGCACCGGTTTCCGGCGATCCGGCATGTCTATCTCAGCTCTGGCTCCTGCCTGCCGCTGCGCCCGGTCGAAGAGCTGATCGATTACCTCGACGAGCGCCCCCGCACCGATTTCATCGAAAGCGCGACCACCGCCGATGTGCCCTGGACGGTGGGCGGGCTTGATCACGAGCGATTCACCCTGCTGTTCCCGTTCTCATGGCGGTCGAACCGCTATCTTTTCGACAGGTTCGTCGATCTGCAACGTCGCTGCGGCTTTGGCCGGCGCATTCCCAAAGGCATCACGCCGCATATGGGTAGCCAGTGGTGGTGCCTCACCCGGCAGACGTTGAGCGCGATCCTGCAAGACCCGGACCGCAGCCGCTTTGATCGCTATTTCCGCCGGGTCTGGATTCCGGACGAAAGCTATTTCCAGACGCTGGCTCGGCTGTATGCGACCAATATCGAAAGCCGGTCCCTGACCCTGTCAAAGTTCGATTTTCAGGGAAAGCCGCATATCTTTTACGACGATCACCTGCAATTGCTGCGCCGCTCGGACTGCTTTGTCGCCCGCAAAATCTGGCCGCATGCAGAACGGCTGTATCAGGCCTTTCTGACCGATGACACCGGCGCCGAGAACCGGCAAGAACCGAACCCCGGTAAGATCGACCGGATCTTTGCCAAAGCGGTCGATCGGCGGACCCGTGGGCGCGCCGGTCTGTATATGCAGTCGCGGTTCCCCAACCACGGCTGGGAGAATGGGACAACCGCTTGGAAATACTCGGTGTTTCAGGGATTCAGCGATCTCTTCAAGGATTTCGACGGCTGGCTGGCGCGCTCCACCGGGGCGCAGGTGCACGGCCATCTGTTTGCCCCGGAGCGGGCGGAATTTGCGCAGGGACAGACGGTGATAAACGGCGCGCTGCCCGACACGGCCGCGCTGCGCGATGCCAACCCACGGGCGTTTCTGACCAATCTGTTATGGAATACACGGGGCGAACGGCAGTGTTTTCAACACGGCCCGCATGACACGCCCGACATCGTCTGGCACCTTGCGCGCGATCCCAATGCGCAGATCAGCGTGATCTCGGGGGCTTGGGCGGTGCCCTTGTTCAAATCCAACGCCAATTTCGCCGATCTGCGCGCCGAGGCTGCCTTGCTGCAAAAAACCGAAAGCAGCATGCTCGACCAGCTACGCTCGCCCGAGGCCAAGGCCCGAATCCGGATCTGGACCATGGCGGAATTCATCGAAGCGCCGATGGAACCGCTTCAGGTGCTGATCGACGAAATCGGCCAGCGCACGCCGCGCCGCCTTGCCGAAGCCCCGGTGATGGAGGATCTGACCGGCTTTGGACAATTCCTGCAAAACCTCAAGAATCAGGGGATGCACCCGTATCTGATGGGCGATTTTCCGGTGGAACCGGTGCCGCGCAACAGCCGTGGCAAACGCCGCAAGCCCTATCTTGTGAAGAGCTGAGTTCCTATGACCGACCGCTTCGACAGTTTCGTCGTCTTTGCCGAGATGCGCACCGGCTCGAATTTTCTCGAGGCGAACCTGAACGCCTTTGACGGGCTGAGCTGTCTGGGCGAGGTCTTCAACCCGCATTTCATCGGCTACCCGAACAGCACGGAGGTGCTGGGCATCACGCAAGAGCGTCGCGATCAGGATCCGATGCTTCTGCTGAACCGCATCCGTGAGCGGATGCCCGACGGTATTGGCGGCTTTCGATTCTTTCACGACCATGACCCGCGGGTGCTGCCGGCGATCCTCGAAGATGAACGCTGCGCCAAGATCGTGCTGACGCGCAACCCGGTCGACAGCTATGTCAGCTGGAAGATCGCGCAGGCCACCGGGCAGTGGAAGCTGACCAATGTAGCAAAGCGCAAGGAATCGCGGGTGCGCTTCGATGCGCCCGAATTCGAAGCGCATCTCGAGGCGTTGCAGGCCTTTCAGATGACGCTGATGAGCGCGTTGCAGGTCAGCGGGCAGACGGCGTTCTACGTCGCCTACGAGGATCTGCAGGATGTGCAGGTGATGAACGGGCTGGCGCGCTGGCTGGGCGTGCCCGCGCGGCTTGACGGTCTGACCGCCTCGCTGAAACGGCAGAACCCGGAGCCGGTCGCCGAGAAGGTGCTGAATTTCGACGAGATGGAAGGCGCGCTTGCACGGCTCGACCGGTTTAACCTGACCCGAACCCCGAATTTCGAGCCTCGGCGCGGGCCGCAAGTTCCGAGCTATCTTGGCGGCGCAACAACGCCTCTGCTGTTCATGCCGATCAAGTCTGGGCCCGAAGCGGCGGTGACGCGCTGGCTCTGCGCGCTCGATGGGGTGGAGGAAGACGCGCTTGCGCGCGGGTTCAGCCAGAAGACCCTGCGCCAGTGGAAGCGCGACCGCGAGGGGCATCGCAGCTTTACCGTGGTAAGGCACCCCCTGGCGCGAGCGCATGATGCGTTCTGTTCCAAGGTGCTGACCACCGGGCCGGGGAGCTATGCGGGCATTCGCCGGACCCTGCGGCGCGCCCACGCGCTGCCGATCCCCGAGGAAGAGCCGGGCGCGGATTACAGCGCCTCGGCCCATCGTGAGGCGTTCGAGGCGTTTTTGCTGTTCCTGAAGGCGAACCTTGCGGGGCAGACCGCGGTGCGGATCGACGGGCATTGGGCAAGTCAGACGCAGGTGATTCACGGCATGTCAGAGCTTGTCGTACCCGACATGGTGGTGCGTGAGGACGAGATGCTGGCCTATCTGCCAGCGCTGGCCTTGCAGGTCGGCCATACGGCCCCGCCCGACCCGGAGAAGGTTCCGGTTGCAGCGCCTTATGCGCTGGCAGAGATCTATGATGATCGGCTCGAAGCGGCGGCGCGCGACGCCTATGCCCGCGATTACCTGATGTTCGGCTTCGCAGACTGGGGCTAACGCTTGCGTCCGCAGCCGGTGGGGGCCAGCCCCCACACCCCCGGAGTTTACCGGCAAGATGAAGGGGGGCCCTCGCGCCTGACCAGCGGCGCTATGCTGCCTGGGAGGAGCGGTCTTCGGTCAGGATGGCGTGCAGCGTGGCCGGGTCTGGATTGGCGCGCAGCTTGTTGCACAGACCGGCGTCGCGCAGGGTGCGCGAGACCAGGGCGAGGGCCTTGAGATGCTCGACCCCGGCATCTTCGGGCGCGAAGAGCGCCAGAATCAGATCGACGGGTTGGCGGTCGACGGATTCGAATTCGACCGGCTTTTCCAGCAGGATGAAGACACCGCGCACCTCATCGATGCCGTGAAGACGGGCATGGGGCAAGGCAACGCCATGTCCCACGCCAGTGGGCCCGAGGCTTTCACGCTCCATCAGCGCCTCGACGACGCGAGGCGCTTTCAGGGAGTATGCAGTTTCAGCCAACTCGGCGATGTCATGCATCAACCGTTTCTTGCTGCTGGCCGCGGCGACCACCTTGACCGCTTGCGGACTCAGAAGTTCCAGAAAGGTCATAGACCGCCTTTCGCTGTCTGCTCATGGGCGCGCTGGCCTCGGGGCGCGACCCGTTCGTTACGGATCGATCCAGCCGATGTTGCCATCGTCGCGACGATACACGACGTTCACGCCATCCTTTTTCTCGTTCCGGAAGACCAGCACGGGGGCACCGGCCAGTTCCATCTGCATAACGGCTTCACCGACCGACAGCGAGGGGATCTTGGCTTCCATCTCGGCCACGATGATCGGTTGCAGCGAGTCCGGCTCATCAGCTTCTGAGTCGGTCTCGCCGGCGAGGATATACGAGGAGCCCCCGAAGAGTTCAACGGGCTCTACGCGATCCTTGTGATGGTCTTTGAGACGGCGCTTGTAACGACGCAGCTGCTTGTCGATCTTTTCGATGCAATCGTCGAACGAGGCGTAGATCTCGGTTGCCCGGCCCTTGGCCGAAGCATTCAACCCGGTCGACAGATGGATGGTGACTTCGCATATGAATTCATGCGCGCTCTTGGAAAAGGTGATCTGTGCGTCGGTCGCGCGGGAGGAATATTTATCCATCACCGGAGCGAGCTCGGTTTTCACATGAGTTTGCAGCGCTTCGCCGATGTCGATCTGCTTACCCGTGATCTGATAGCGCATATTGGTTCCTTCTCTTCTTTTGGACCCGTCGCCCTTCCGCTTGCTGCGGATGAGTCACGTGGGTACGAGCCGGGAAAGACACAAGGCCGTTGCGATCGGTGCCCGGGCCTCCCTCTCCTCAGGGGCCTCTTGTAGGGCCTGCAAGACGGCGATGCGTCATGACCTGATTTGACTTCAGACTCGGGCTGAGTGTCAATGATCTGTCGCAAACCATGGCCTGCCGACTGCCGACAAAGCGAAGGAACATCCAAGGCGCGCCTAGCCGAAGCGGAAATTCTCGCCCAGGTAAACCCTGCGCACGTTTTCGTTCTGCACCACCTCGGCGGGGGTGCCGGACATCAGCACCTTGCCGTCATGCAGGATATAGGCGCGGTCGACGATCTCGAGCGTTTCGCGCACGTTGTGATCGGTGATCAGCACGCCGATGCCGCGAGTCTTGAGATCGGCGACGAGGTGGCGGATATCGCCGACGCTGATCGGGTCGACCCCGGCGAAGGGCTCGTCGAGCAGCAGGTATTTCGGATCGGCCGCAAGGCAGCGGGCGATTTCCACGCGGCGGCGCTCACCGCCCGACAGCGCCAGCGCCGGGGCGCGGCGCAGGTGTTCGATGGAAAATTCGCCGAGCAGTTCTTCGAGCCGTTCGCGGCGCCGGGTCGCATCGGGTTCGACGATGTCGAGCACCGAGGAAATGTTGTCTTCGACCGACAGGCCGCGAAAGATCGACATTTCCTGCGGCAGATAGCCGATGCCAAGCCGCGCCCGACGATACATCGGCAGCCAAGTCGCATCGCGCCCGTCGATGGTGACCTGCCCGCTTTCGGGGTTCACCAGACCTGCCACCGCGTAGAATGTCGTGGTCTTGCCCGACCCGTTGGGGCCGAGCAGCGCCACCACCTCGCCCCGGTCGAGCGACAGGGTCACGTCGCGGATCACCACACGCTTGCGATAGCTCTTGCGCAGATGCTGGACGCGCAGGCCGCTGTCTGCGTCGGTGACGGTCAGTTCCGGAAGGGCCATGCTTACCGCCCGTCGGCAGCGTTGCCGATGACGGTTTTCACCCGGCCACTCATCTGCGCCGTTCCCGCGTCAAGATCGACCTCCATCCGTTCAGAGGTCAGCACATTCTGGCCCTGTGTCAGCAGCACGTTGCCCGTCATGACGATGGTGCCCGCGTCGATGCTGTAATCCGCGCGCTCGGCCTCGGCAGCATCGTCGCCGCTGACCACGGTCACACCGCCGGTGGCTTCCATGCGCTCGATGCTGCTTTCGTCCTCGGTGTAGATGATCAGCACGCGGGGCGCGGCAAGGCGCATCTCGCCCTGCCCGATCACCACATTGCCGCTATACAGCGCCGTGCCGTCGGACTGGTTGACCTGAAGCTGATCGGCGCTGACCTCGACCGGCGCGCTGGTATCCTGCTTGGTGCCGCCGAAGGCCACATTGGTGCCTTGCGCCGCAACCGGCCCCGCAAGGGCAATGAAAATGGCGGCGATCAGCGTACGGTACATCGGCATAGCCCTCATGGATCTTGCGGGTCATATACCAGCTTTATGCCGCCGGTGAAAAGCAGTTGCACATCGCCCGTGCTCGCATCCGACGCGATCACCAGCTTTCCCGCGGTGAAACGCCCCGCCGGACCGGTGCCGCTGACCGGGGCCAGCGTCTGTGCATCGATGCGGTCGATGGCGCTCACCATGTGCTCAGTGTCCATGACATAGCCGGTCGAGCTTTCGATCCGCACCGCGCCTTGCAGGTCTGCGGTCATGGCGCCGCTGTCGATGCGGGCCTCTTGGGCACGCAGGGCAAGGCTGCTGCCATCGGCCATGTCGAGCTGTGCGTCGAGCCGGTTCGCCAGCATCTGCTGCGCCTCATCCCCAAGCGGTTCGACCGTGTCGGCGGTAAAGCGCAGCTGGTCGCCGTCTTGCGTGGTGCCGATATACACAGGTGCAACGATCTGTTCGCGGGCGCCCGAGGGGGCATCGCCCTCAACCACCGGCAGCGTGCTCACCGGCGCGCTGCCACGCGGCAGCAGGAACAGCGTCGACAGCATCACCAGCGCGACCAGCGGCAGCAGCAGCTTCAGCCAGCCAATCAGCCGCGTGTAGGAATCTCCGCGCCGGACCATGGCTCAGCTATGCGCAAAGATGTCGGTGTCGGCCCAGCCCGCAAGGTCGAGCCGCGCCCGCATCGGCAGGAAGTCGAAACAGGACTGCGCCATGTCGCTGCGCCCCTCGCGCTCGAGCCGGGCGATCAGAACCTCGCGCAGGCGGTGAAGGTGCAGCACGTCCGATGCGGCATAATCAAGCTGCGCCTTGCTCAGCTCCGCCGCGCCCCAGTCGCTGGATTGCTGCTGTTTCGAGATATCGACGCCCAGCAACTCCTGCGTCAGGTTCCGCAGCCCGTGACGATCAGTATAGGTGCGCACCAGACGGCTGGCGATCTTGGTGCACCAGACCGGCTGCGCCAGCGTGCCAAAGGCATGATACATCGCGGCGATATCGAAGCGTCCGTAATGGAACAGCTTGAGCACCTGCGCATCGGCCAGCAGGCGGCACAGGTTCGGGGCTTCGGTCTGGCCGCGAGCGATCTGAACAAGATGCGCATCGCCGTCGCCCGCCGAAAGCTGCACGACGCACAGCCGGTCGCGACGGGGGTCGAGCCCCATCGTCTCGCAGTCGATGGCAACGACCGGCCCGAGGTCCAGCGTGTCTGGCAGATCCTGCCTGTGAAGATGAATGGCCATGCACGCCGCCCCAAGTTGCCGCACCGAGATATGCAGGCTGCACGACTCATGCAACCAAAAGCCGGGAAAAGGATTCGGAAACCATGTCTCAATCGGGCGATCAGTCGACGCAATGTGGCGCGATTCGGCTCGAGTTAGGCGAAAGCTGGGCGGTCGGTGGTCATCACTTAGGCACAGCCCATCACGGATTGTCTCTACCTGTAACATTTCGTTATCGACAATGTTCTCGCGGAGCGTGTCGATCAGCCGGCAGCGCTTGCGATCCACTTGGCGTCGCAGACGATCAGGCCACGTCCGCGCAACGAAGATACGGTAGCCGGATTGTTTCCACCCCGGCTCGACCGGCCCTCGCCCAGGCTCGTATCTGACCGCTCTCCGCCGCCCCGAGCCCAGATTTTTCCGCGCTGCAGCATGAATTTGCCGGTTTTGGCACCGGTATTGTTTCCGCCCAAAGACCGCCCGTCTCCAAAAGCATGGCGGACGATTCTATTCAAACGCCCGGTATTGCGAGGCGGCTATTCATTTAAAATAGGTTAACCGCGGATTTACATCTGCCCGCAAGAATCAACCACAAGCTGTTCATAAAAGCGTCGGTTGACCCCAGCGAAGTCGCGGCGCATAAACATAAAAGTCGATCGAATGAACACATTCCGGTCACAGAACTTGATTATCACAACGGCACCGGGGGGTTGGTGCCATCACTCGGGAGCTTATGGCGAGTTCACTGCAATCTTGACCGGCGCATTGTCGGAAATCCCCGACCTCTCCAGAGGATAAACCTGAGCCCGGCTTTGGCCGAACTATGCGCTCGGCTGTTTTTCTGGAAGAGACCCGGAGGCGCAGGCCCTTTCCGTTTCCCGTCGATGCAATACCTCTGGGAGGTCACGTTGACACTGCATATTCGACAACCGGTCATCACGGCCGAATTCGACAGGCTGATTGAAGACACGCTGCTCAAGGCTCCGCGTGCGCAGTTTTACCGCGACTTCGGCAAGCGGAGCCTTGATGTCGCCATCGTGCTTCTTGGGGCCGTGCCCGTTGTTCTGGTGACGCTGGTTCTGGCGGCGCTGATCGCGCTTGATGGCAAGTCGCCGTTCTTCCTGCAAAAGCGGGTCGGGCGTCATGGCCGGATCTTCTACATGTGGAAGCTGCGCTCGATGGTCGCCGATGCGGAATCGCGGCTGGAGGCGCATCTGGCCTCGGATCCTGCCGCTCGTGCCGAATGGGACCGCAACCAGAAGCTTCGCAACGACCCGCGCATCACGGTGGTTGGTCGCATCATCCGCAAGACATCGCTGGACGAGTTGCCGCAGCTGTTCAACGTCCTGCGCGGCGACATGAGCCTTGTCGGCCCGCGCCCGATGCTGGTGTCGCAGCAGGAGCTGTATCCAGGCACCGCCTATTACGCGCTGCGCCCCGGCATCACCGGCTTCTGGCAGATCTCTGTCCGCAACGAATCGAGCTTTGCTGAACGGGCCGGGTTCGACACCGATTACCTGCGTCAGGTGTCGCTTGGCACCGACCTGTCGGTGATCGCGAAAACCTTCCGCGTCGTTCTGCACGGCACCGGCTGCTGAACTCTCTCTCTTCAAAGCTCACGACAGACCCCCGGCCCTTGCGCCGGGGGTTTTTCGTTTACGCCAGATACCCCCACCCGTCTGCCCACGCAGCCTTTCTACCTGCCCGCAAGGGCACAGGCCTACGGTATCGCTAGGGCGATGCCCCATGAGGCCGATGCGTCCCGAATGCAAAAACGCGCCGCGGGTGGGCCGCGGCGCGTCATGTCAGCGAGGCCCGAAAGGCTTAGCTAGCGTTCGGCAGGATCACGATTTCGACTCGGCGGTTCTGCTGCTTGCCCTCTGCGGTCAGGTTCGACGCGATGGGCTGGTTTTCGCCGCGACCGATCGACTGGATACGGTAAGACGGCACGCCTTCGGACATCAGCACCGAAGCCACGGACTGCGCCCGGCGCTGCGAGAGCTGCTGGTTGTAGCCCGCATCGCCATCGCTGTCGGTGTGGCCGATGACCTGCACCGTGGTGTTGGGATATTCCAGCAGCGAGCGGCCCACGGTGTGCAGATCGGCCTGAAGGTCGGGGCGCAGCGATGCGCTGTCGGTGGCGAACAGGATGTCCTGCGGCAGCGTCACGATCAGCCGGTCGCCGGTGTTGTTGATCCCGACATTGTTGCCCAGCTGCTGGCGCAGCGCGGCTTCCTGCTTGTCGAGGTTGTTGCCGATCAGACCGCCCGCCGCCGCGCCGACGGCAGCGCCAACGAGGGTGTTCTTGACGGTGTCATTGTTGTTGCCGCCCAGAATGCGGCCCGCCGCGGCCCCGCCCAGCGCGCCGATCACCGCACCCGACTTGGCGCGTGCGTTGGGATCGCTGTCGTCAATCAGCGTAATATCGCTACAGGCCGCCAGCGCCAGCGCGGCGGTGAGCGTCAGGAAAATCGGTTTGGTTGCCCGGATCATGAAAAGCCTCTCCTCATGGTATGCAGTCCCCAGAGTCGGGGTCTGCGTGGGTTATAGCCTGCCGTTTACCAGCGCCAACCACGGTTATGCGATCACATCGGCGGGAGTCTGCGCATCCCGCAACAACTCTCACGCCGATGTCACGCCTCGAGCCGCGCTGATTCCCACGCAAGGATCGCCCGCTTGACCGGCAGCCCCCAGTGATAGCCCCCCAAGCCGCCCGATTTGCGCAGCGCCCGGTGGCAAGGGATCAGCAGCGAGATCGGGTTGCGCCCGACCGCCGTGCCCACCGCCCGCACGGCGCGCGGGTTTCCGATGGCCTTGGCGATTTCGGAATAGCTGGTGACATGGCCGGACGGGATCCGCATCAGCGCCTCCCACACCTTGATCTGGAACGGCGCGCCGATCAGGAACAGTGGCACATCTCCCTGAGCCTGCCCGAAGGCGGCGGCGGTCCAATCCGCCAGCATGGCGGGATCTTCGACGTAGCGCGCCGCCGGCCAGCGGGCGCGCAGATCGCGCATCGCCTCCGCCTCGCCGGATTCGGCGGAAAAGGCGATGCCGCACAGGCCTTTTTCGGTGCCCATCATCAGCGCCGGGCCAAACGGGCTGTCGAACCAGCCCCAGCGGATCACCAGCCCGTCACCGCCTCTGGAATACTCGCCCGGGCTCATCGCCTCCCAGCGCAGGAACAGATCGTGCAGGCGTCCGGAGCCGGACAGCCCGGCCTCATGCGCTGTCTCAAGCGTGGTGAACCGCTCATCCAGCAGCGCCTTGGCGTGACCCAGCGCAAGATATTGCTGGAAGCGTTTCGGCGACACCCCGGCCCAGCGCGAGAACACCCGCTGGAAATGCGCCGGGCTCATGTTCAGCCGCCCCGCCAGCGCCTCTAGCGATATGCCGGGACCGGCCGCGTCGACCTCGGCGATGGCGCGGCGCATGAAATCGAAATGATAGCCTTGGGCGTCCTGCTGCATCTGTCCGGCTCCGTTCTGCGTGACACAGCAGTAGCCTGACCGAGGCCGCCGCGCGACCCGGATCCTGCGGTTTCAAGGCCAGCCCCTCGTCCGCAACGCTAACTACTTGCCCGGACCGCGTTTGCCCGGCATATCCGGACAAATGGCAAAACAGCTCGATTATCATACCCTGCGGGAGATCTTCACCCGCTTTCAGACGGCGGAACCCGAACCAAAGGGCGAGCTGCATCACGTCAACGCCTATACGCTGGTTGTCGCCGTGGCGCTGTCGGCGCAGGCGACCGACGCCGGAGTCAACAAGGCCACGGCGAAGCTGTTCGAGATCGCCGATACCCCCGCAAAGATGCTGGCCCTCGGGCTGGACGGCGTGACCGAGCATATCAAGACCATCGGCCTGTTCCGCAACAAGGCCAAGAACGTCATCAAGCTGAGCCAGATCCTTGTCGATGATTACGACGGCGAAGTGCCCTGCTCGCGCGCCGCGTTGGAAAGCTTGCCCGGCGTCGGGCGCAAGACCGCCAATGTGGTGCTCAACATGTGGTGGCATTACCCGGCGCAGGCGGTCGATACGCATATCTTTCGCGTCGGCAACCGCAGCGGCATCTGCCCCGGCAAGGATGTCGTCGCCACCGAGCGCGCCATCGAAGACAACATTCCCGTGGATTTCCAGCATCATGCCCATCACTGGCTGATCCTGCACGGCCGCTACACCTGCGTCGCGCGCAAGCCGAAATGTCCGGCTTGCCTGATCCGCGACCTCTGCCAGTTCGAGGAAAAGACCCTATGACCCTGCCCCATCCCACCAAGAAATATCAGGTCGTCGGCATCGGCAACGCCATCGTCGACGTGCTGAGCCGCAGCGATGACAGCTTTCTCGACCATATGGGCATCGAGAAGGGCATCATGCAGCTGGTCGAACGCGACCGCGCAGAACAGCTGTACGGCGCGATGGAAAACCGGGTTCAGGCACCGGGCGGGTCGGTGGCCAACACGCTGGCCGGGATCGGCAAGCTGGGGCTGCGCACCGGCTTTGTCGGGCGGGTGCGCGACGATGCGCTCGGGCGGTTCTACGCCGAAGGCATGGAGCGCGACGGCACCGATTTCGTCAATCCGCCGGTGGTGGGCGGCGAGCTGCCGACCTCGCGCAGCATGATCTTCGTCTCGCCCGATGGCGAGCGCTCGATGAACACCTATCTGGGGATTTCCGCCGAGCTTGGCCCCGAGGATGTGTCCGAAGACGTGGCGGCGCAGGCCGAGATCGTGTTCCTCGAAGGCTATCTTTTCGACAAGCCCAAGGGCAAAGACGCCTTTACCCGCATGGCCCGCAAATGCCGCGCCGCGGGAGGCATCGCCGGAATCGCCATTTCCGATCCGTTCTGCGTCGAACGTCACCGCGACGATTTCCTGCGCCTGATCGCCAACGAGATGGATTACGTCATCGGCAACGAGGCCGAGATCCGCTCGCTGTATCAGGACGATCATCTCGACAAGGATCTGAAGCGGGTGGCGGCGGTCTGCCCGCTGGTGGTCTGCACCCGGTCGGGCGACGGCGTCAGCGTGATGAAGGATGGCCAGCGCATCGACGTGCCGGTAACCAAAGTTGTGCCAATCGATGCCACCGGCGCGGGCGATCAATTCGCCGCTGGGTTTCTGTACGGGCTTGCCACCGGCGCCGACATGGAAACCTGCGCCCGGATGGGCACCGTTGCCGCATCCGAGGTCATCGCCCACATGGGCCCGCGCCCCGAGGCCGACGTAAAGGCCCTGCTGCGCCGCGAGGGGTTGATCTGAACCATCGCCTCTGGCGTCGTCGCCCCCTGACGTCGCGCCAGACTGCAAGACCTGTGCGCGCCGGGATCCTTGGCGCGCATGACAGGGCTCCGGCGGTATGAAAGAGACCCGGGCCCGTTGACTTGGCCCACGCCTGATCGCAGCGCATTTTACCGAAACCAAGCGACAAAACGCTGCCATTTCTTGACGCAAACGATTTAAATCGACACGCTCCCTTGAGTTCAGGGCAAATCCCGAGGGGCGAATGGAATCGCTGAGTGTCACGGCTCCGCCTGTCAACGACCGCGCTGCCGAAGCGCGCGCCCGGTCACGGGAGGCGCGCGCCCGGGCCAGAGAGGCCGTAAGCGTCGCACAATCCCTTCAAAAAGCTGCGTCTCTGTCTGACAACAGCGCAGCAAAGGCGCCGCGCAGCGATCAGTCCGGCTCGTCCGCGGCCTGAAGCGCGTCGAGCGCAAGCGGCACATTGTCCTGCGATATGGCCAACAGCTTCTGCTTCATGGCATGGCCATCCAGATCTTTCCCGGCTGGGCTGGCCTTGATCAGCGAGACGATGCCCGCAACGATGGTTGATGCCGCAGAGGTGCCTCCGAACAAGGTATAAAGCCCGCGCGGCAGGCTTTCCTGCCCCATCCGGTCGGCGATCACGCTGGCAGGCAGGCGATCTTCGGTCAGGTCGCGATCGGATGTCGTGCTTGCATCATAGCCGTAAGGTCCGGGAATGTCGGTCGCCAGCACCCCGTAGGGCGAATAGTCGGATACTGCATCGATCCAGCCTTCGACAGCGGAAAGATCCAGCCGCCGCGCCCGCCACGATGTGTCAGAATGGCGGAAATAGGCGTTTGAAATCTCTTCGCGATCATCCGAAGGCGCAAGCACCGTCGGCCCGTCTGCCTGCCCCGAGGAATAGCTGGCAATCCTGCCAAGGCTGTTCACCGCCCCCACGGTGATCAGCGCATTGTCCGGTGCGGCCAGAGAGGCGGGATATTCCAGACGGCTCTGGCCGCTGTTCCCGGCGGCAAGGATCACCGGCACATGCGCGGCGATTTTCAGCAGCAGCTCTTCGAACAGCAGCTTGTCGGCGTAGCGCGCCGCGTCGGTCAGGTTGCCGTTGCCGCGCGGATCGGCGTCTTCGCCGAGTTTTGGCTTGCCGTCCTCCCCCCAGACCGCGAGGTAATCGGCGGGGGAAAGCATGTCTTCGGCGGCGCGCGGCATCAGGATCACATCGGCGCCCCGGTCGATGGCATAAAGCAGCCCCATGATCAGCGGCCAGTAGGCAGGGCTGTAGACCGTGGCGATGGGAATCACCTGCGCCACCGGGTTCACCCCGTAATAGGGCAGCGTCACCGGGCTGCGATGCGTTGCCCCTTCGGGTTCGGGTCGCCCGGCCAGCAGCCCCGCACAGCAGGTGCCGTGCGCTGCGAAACGGGCCGAGGGCGAAAGCAGGTCGATCCGCGCCGGGCTCAGCGTTCCGGCCAGATAGCCGTGGATCGCATCGCCAAGCTGCGGCGTCAGCGGGCGGTCGAAAAACGCCGCGGGATCGTCGATGCCGATCTGCGCCAACGCGGCAGGCAGCCGGTCGAACCGTGGCACGGCAGCATCGGGATCGTCGGCATAGAGCGTGCCCTGCACATGGGCGGCAAATTCGATCGGCTGGTGCAGACAGGGGCGCCCCGGCTCTTGCAGGTTGGGATGGTCCAGCGCCGCCCCATTGTCGATCAGCGCAATCCTGACCGGCTTTGCGTGGCCCAGCAGCGCCACCCAGGCCGGGCTGGGCTGCCATGTTTCAGGGGCGGTTCCGGCAGGTTGCAACGCGCCGATCCGTGCGAGATGCCACAGGAAATGTTGCCCATACCCGGGTTCGTCCATCATATCGTCACCTTCAGCGCCAGTCCTGCTGCGCCGCGCGGATCGCGGAGCGGCAGACATACATGAAATAGGGGGCCATCTGCCGCGCCAGCATCTCGCCAGCGTCGGTATCCGAGGGGTAATGGATGCCCGCGTGTTCGCGGTTTTCACCGATGCGCCGCGCCACGTGAAACAGCTCGACCGTCGCAGGCAGCTCGGGCAGCGCCCGGTTCAGCACTTCGGCGAGGGTGAAATTCTGGAAGGCGTGGTTGCTCGGATAGGCCGCGTGCGGTGGATTCGACAGAAAGGGCCGCAGCGTCGGGTCCAGCGCCGAGGGGCGCGGCCGGGAAAACCGCGCCTTGTAGACGTAGCCGATGCGCTCTGACAGTTGCAGCAACGTGCGGATCAGCCGGACGGTGTTGTCATAGCCGCCGATGCCGTCGATCCCCAGCGGGCGCAGCACGTCGATTGGATGGTTGGCGGTCTTCTGGCGGTCGATCTCGGCCTGCCGGTAGCTGTCCTTGCGCAGATCCTGAAGATAGCCCCGCAGGATCTCGATTTCAGCGGCGGTCTCATCGGCGCCGGGGGGCGGCGGCAGACAGATCGCCTCGAAGGGAAAGGCGTGCCCGGCCTCGAGGATCGCCCCGCTGCCATCCGGCGCAATGCGATCGCCGAGCAGCGCCAGCTCCCGCAGCTCCGCCCATGTCGACAGCACCTGATCGGGAAAACCGCCGCCCGCTGTCTGCGCCTGAGCCTGTGCTTGGGCCTGCGCCTGTGCTTGGGCTTGAGCCTGTGCACGGGCTCCGCCAAGGCTGGTCGCGCTTTTCACGCTTGCGACCGAGGCAATGCGCATTGTTGCGCCGCGCGTGGCCGCAACCGGCGCCGGAGCGGCCAGCGGCTCGAATATGTCGCCCTGTTTGCCGAGCCGCAGCTTGCTGGCGCCGTCGAACCCGGCAAGTGGATGGGGCAATGGGGGGATCGGCACGGGCGACTCCTGTCTCAGGTCACGGCAGCATGAAGCGCGCGAAAACTGCGGCCAAGCGCTTCGCGGGCGTGTTCGGCGGGCACTGGAAAATTGCTGTCCCGCAGGTTCTTGGCATCGTTGTGGGGGTCGGCGCGGCACAGCGCGTCCCACGTATTGCGCGCGTCGGCCAACTGCCCCGCCTGCGCCTGCGCCGCCGTGAGATAGCGCAGCGTCGGCTCGTAGGGACGGCTGCGCAGCGGCATCAGGCCACGCGCCTCGCGCCCATGCGCGACGGCCTGCACCGCATCGCCGCGACACAGCGCGATCATGCTCAGCCCGGTCGAGAATGCATAGGCATAGGGATGGCTGCCGCCGCGCTGACGCGCTGTCACCGCGGCCTGTTGCGCGGCGTCCAGCCGCCCTTCGTAGAAGCGCAGCATCGACAGCGCGAAATGATACATCGGGGTTGCCGGATCGCTGCCCTCCAGCGGGGTCAGCAACGCATTCGCCCGGTCGAAATCCCGCAGCACGAAGCCGCTTACATGCGCCAGAAGCGAGCGCACCAAGGGATTGTCGGGCGCCTCGTCCAGTGCCTCTGCGGTCAGCTGTTCGGCCTCGTCCCGCAAGGCAGGGGCGTCGCGGCCCTTGCTGCTTTCCAGCCGAAACGCGGTGGTCAGCGCCAGCCACGCCTTGAAGCTGCCACGCGACTCGATGGCGGCGGCGCGGCGAAAGCGCTCGACAGCGGCGTCGGTGTTGCCGGGGCCAAGGTGGAACAGCCGTTCGATCCCGTCGAGCATCAGCCGCGACGCGGCGCGGCTGCCATCACCGGTCTCGCGGTCCTCGCGGCAGACAGCGCGCTCGATCTGCCCGGCCAGCCGAGCGACCGTGCCTGCTAGTGCGGCGCGATCGGTGCCGGTATCGACGGGCAGCACCACGTCTTCGGACCAGATCACCCGGCCACTGGCCAGCGCGATCAGCGCAAGCTGCACGCAGATCCGGTCGCCAGAGGTCATCGCCCGGCTGGCAAGCCGCGCGTCCGCCCCGCCAAGGCTTTGCAGGTCGGCGTCGCGCAGATCGCGCAGGTCGATCAGATCGTTCTGTGACAGCAACGACACCAGCCGGCCCAGCAGCATCCCCGCGCCCATCTCGGCCAGCATGTCCTGAGGCAGCGTGCGCAGCGCCCCGACCGCGATGCGCAGCCGCGAGCCAGCGTCGCGGCCCTGCCCGGAAACCACCACGCTGCGCGGCCGCCTGAGCCGGGAGCGCGTCTCGCGCAGCCAATCCTCGAATTCGGGATCGTTCAGATCGAGCCCCTCAAGAAAGGCCCCCTCTGGCGAAACCTGTTCCAGATCGCAGTCGATTGCGGCCTTGTTCAGGGCCACTCCGTCGGCACGGCAAAGCACAAATCCATCGGCATCCTCGCCAAGCGCAGTGCGCAGCTGGCGCAGGCATTTCTTCAGGCTGTCGCGGCCATGCTCCGGGCCGCTGAGCGACCACAGTAGATCCTGAAGCCGAACACGCGGCACAGCCCGCCCATCCTGACAGGCAAGGATCGCCACCAGCCCCTGTGCCTTGCGGCCAAGCGTCACCGCCCGCCCGTCCGGAGCGCGCAGCTCGAACGGTCCGAAAAGGCGCAATCTGTAACGATCACCGGGGCAGTTCATGCCCATGCCTCCAATACGCGTACTGAAATTTGTTAACCGATGCTTTACCTTTGGTCAGCTTCTGTCAAACACGCAATTCCCGACTTTTGAGAGGTTTCCTCGGTTTTTCCCCGAAAATGGTCCGTGAATTCCCCATTTTTTCCCCTGTGCCGGTGAATCCATTGGCGAAACGATGCTTGGGAGGGGGCGCGAATGCGGCGCTCGACAGGGGAAGATGACGCGATGGATGATTTTCGAGACTATCAGCACCATTCCAGCTCCGACACTGGTCTGGCAGAACGCCACCTCAAGTCCTGCGAGATTCGCGAAACCGCCGCGCTGATCGCCGCCAGCCGCGCGCCACAGATCAGCCCGACCAATGGCGAAGACGCACGGCATGCCGAACTGTGGCCGCTGGCCTTCACCAAGGGCCTGCCCCATGATTCCGATGGCTTTGTCGACCCGCGCGCCTACCGCGCCTTCGTGAGGGCGATCACGCAGCCGGGGCGGGCTGGCCTCGCCCATGATTTCGACGTACCGCTCGGCCCGCAGGCAGCGGGCGTGCGCGGCGGCCACACCCCCGCATGGTATCGCCCCAAGCCCGACTATCGCGAGCCGTGGCGGTGCACGCGCCGTGACGGCAACCCCATCGAGCCACGGGATTGGGACGGCCCGCGCGCCGGGCATCTGTTCGATCTTCAGGGGGCCGATCCGGGCGACATCGCCACCGGAGCCGCCCCCACGCTGGGCTCGGCCGAGTTGATCGCGGAAATGGCCGAACTTTACGCGCTGGCGCTGCTGCGCGACGTGCCATTTTCCGAGATCACCGCGGGCAGCGATCGCGTGCTTGCCTGCGGGCTCAGCGTCGATGCGCTGACGCAAGCGCTTGGCAGCCTGCCGTTCCTGAACCTTGGCGTCACCCCCTGTGGCATCGGCCCCCGCGCCACAGAGCGCCGCGCAACCCGTTTTGACCAGCAGGGGCAGCATGCGATCCGATCGCTGTTTCAGGGCGTGACGCGCAACGACGATCGCGGCCCCGCCCTGTCGCAATTCCTGCTTGTCGGAACAGGGCGCACCCCCACAGAGCAGCGCCGCGGCCACGTTTCCCTTGGCGTGCAGGACATCGACCAGCGGGTCGGACGCTATCCGCACGGCGTCGATCACATGGTCGACACGCAAAGCTGGCTTGATGCGCAGCAGGGCGCAAATCTCGGGCATTTGCAGGCGCTTGCGCCAGAGCGCGGGTTCATCACCACGCCGCGGCATCTGGCTGCCTGCGCACGGCTTGACCAGATCTCGCAGCATTGCACCACGGCGGCATTGATCCTGCTCGGCCAAGGCGCGCCCCGCTCCGGCGCTCAGGCGCAAGGCACCCGCGGGGCAAGCGGCGAGGTCGCCGCGCTCGATCTGTTGTCCAGCCTCGCCATCGCCGCCTCGCACGCGGCCAAGGCGGCGCGGCGACAGGCATTTCACATCCATCGCCGGGGGCGCCCCGAACGCCTTGCAGCGATGCTCGACAAGGTCGCGAATGGGCGTCCCGGCAGGCTGACACAGGACATGCAGCGCCAACTGCGGCTGATGCTCGACGGGCTGGAGCGGACCGGCCTGCTTGCCCCTGTTGCGGCGCATAATGCCGCGCAGCTTGCAGCGCATAAAGATCCTCAAAACGGCTACCCTCTGACTGGCCTGTCGCACGACGGGGCGCAAAGCCTTCTGCTGCCGATGGCATGGATCGACGGATCGCCCATGACTCCTTCGCACGGGGCCGCGCCCGCAACCGTTGCCGGGGCCTGCATCACCATGCTCAAGGCCCGGTTCGAGATGTTCACCTGCGAAGACGGCTGGACAGAGCGCCCGATGGACAGCATCGGCCTTGGCGACGCGCTGCAACCCTGCGTCATCTCTGGCCTCGATGGAATCGACCCGGCGCGCAGCGGCGCCGATCTGGTTCCGGCGACAGGCAGCAAACATCTCACGATCCAAGGAGAGCTCGACAAGCTGGCCGGCAACCTCGCCCAGGCCGGTTGCATGGCAGGCGTGCATTTTTTCAGCGACGCCAGCGAGGGGCTGAGGCTGGGAGAACGGATCGCCCTGACGATCCTGCAGGAACAGATGCTGACCTCTGCCGATCCGGTCAGTCTGCGGTTCACCAGTTTCGACGGCGATCGCATCCTGATCGAGGGAAGGGCTCACGCGGTCGGCGTGACGATTTGCGGGCGGGATGGCCGGATGGTTGACGTGACCAGCTGGCTGTCCCGTGCCGCCGAAGACCACATGCCGGTCTGACAGGGGAAGACCGGCATGACGGCCGCGCCCGGTGGATCGGCTCCCGGATCTGCCGGGCGGGGTCATTTGTGCGATGGCTGTTGCTGCAATCCCGGTTGCAGATCACCCGCTCGCGTGTAGGTGTCCAGAGCTTTGTCGCCGCAAGCGTCGATGACGTAGCCACATGCTCGCTCGGCGGCCCGCTGGAAGGTGTCGGGACGGTTCATCCCCTTGTACTCGAGGTAGAGGGACATCGCCTCGGAGAGCGTGATGCTGCTCGACGCCGATTCGATCCTCGGGGGCGACACCACTGCTGCTCTGGGATCCCGCTGCAGCCGAAGCATGTGCTTCCCCGGCAATTCCTTGGACTGCGAGCGAAGATGGAACCAGTACTCGTCCAGTTGATCAGCTGCACGCCTGCCCGTGCTTCTGCGATTCGGGAAGATCTCGTGCGAAGGGAAACCGCAATGCGGGGCGCAGTGTAGTGACTCTTCAGCTCTGCCGGGATGCGACGGCTGAAGTACAAGATCCCTGATTTCACGAAGGTGAACGAGGGCAAAATGGTCTCCGACATGGTCTACGGCTCCTAGCAGCGGCAAGAAGCTGAAGCGAAACCAATGTGTTACCAAGGGAATTGGTGCCGGTGATAGGACTCGAACCTACGACCCCATCATTACGAATGACGTGCTCTACCAGCTGAGCTACACCGGCACTGGTGGGCGGCCTAATAGCATCGAGGCCACCCGTAGGGAAGGGCTATTTTGCCTCTTCTTTGCGGGCATCTTCGGCAACGACTTCGGCCTCTTCGACCTCGGCCTTGGTGGCCTCTGCCGCAGCCGCGCCCTCTGGCGTCGGAGGGTTGGGGGCCATGACCACCGGCGCCTCTTCTTCGGCGGGGGCCGGCGCGGTGCCGACGATCAGCGGCAGCATCTCGGCCCCGGCGGGCGCACCGCCGTTTTGCGGCGGGTTGGTCCAGCTCAGCGTGTCAAAACCGCCGCAATTGTCGCAGATCGGCACCCAGTCGGCGTGGATGTGGTGGCACTTGTCACAGACCCAACACGGGCCGCGCGGCGCGCTCAGCGCCTTGGCCAGCCAGCCGCGCACCTCGGTTTCCGGCGCGCCCTCACCCTTGGCAATCGCAGCCATGACGGTCAGCACGCGGGCATCCGGTTCGGTCTCGGCAAGGTTGCCGATGGCGCGGCGCGCCTCGGGGAAATCCTCGGCGGACAGCGCCAGCTCGGCCCGCAGCAGCTTGGTTTCGCGATGCGCCGTGCGCAGCGATGTCAGCGCCTTGAACCGCTTCATCCGCTGGGCCGGGGTTTCCTCGGGCTCGATCTCGGCGAAGGTGGCCGCAAGATCGGGGTGCGGCTGCACGCTCCAGGTCTTCTTGAGGATACGCTCGGCCTTTTTCTTTTCCGAGCGCGCCAGATAGGCCCGCGCCGCCATGCAGGCGCCGGGGATCAGGTCGGGCGAGCCCTTTGCCGAGGCAATCGCCGCCTCGCGCGCCTCGATCGGCTTGTCCTCGGCAAAGATATCCTTGGCTTCGGACAGTGCCAGAACCGCATCGCGGCGCTTGTACACGTCGCGCGGCAGGTTCCCGTGCTTCAGCTCGGCGGAAAGCGTCTTGCGCGCGCCTTTCCAGTCGTGCTTTTTCACCTGCAATTCCAGAAGCATGTCCTGAATTTCAGGATGTTTGGGCTTGATCGAGAAGGCACGTTCGGCCAGCGCCAGCGCGGTGTCTTCATCGCCCTTGGCCAGCTTCAGCTTCATCATGCCGCGAATCCCGGCAAAGCGGGTATCCTCGTTCTGGATCAGCTTCTTGTAGGTCTCCTCGGCCTTGCGGGTGTCGCCGCTCATTTCGGCGGCCTGCGCGGTGAGCAGGTTGGTCAGCGCGGGTTTGTGCAGATAGCGGTCGGCCTTTTGCGCCTTGGCCATGGCCAGCTTGCCCTCGCCAGAGGACAGCGCCAGCAGGCCTTCGGACAGCGCCTGATAGCCCTTGCGTTCGCGGTTGCGGTCAAAATAGCGCGACAGCGCGGTGTCATCGCCGTTGATGAACTTGAGCACCGCGATCAGCAGGCCCACCAGCTTGAACAGGATGAACAGGCCCAGAACCAGCAGGCCGACGGCGATCACCGATTGCAGCGGCCCGAGGTTCAGCTCGTACCCTGCGGCGGTGATCTGGATGCCGCCGTTGGCCTCCATGATATAGCCCGCGCCAAGGGTCAGGGCCGCGACGATGGCGACGAAGATGACGATCTTCAGAAGTGACCAGAGCATGTTTCGACCCTTATTCCTTGTTCAGTTCCTGGGCGAGCGACTCTGCCGCCCCGACCGCATCGGCGCGTGTCTGCGCCTTGGCCATCCAGTCGCTCAAAGGCGCCTTGGCCTCGTCCGGAAGGCTGTTCAGTTCGCTCAGCGCGGTGGCAAGGTCGCCGCCTTTCAGCGCGGCCTCGGCGCGCGACAGGATGGCGTCGGCGCCATCGCCGTCGCGCGGGGTGACCGAGCGCACGCCCAGCTGGTTTTCGAGGAAGGTGCTGAACCGCGCGGTGCCGCTCGATCCTTCGGTTTCGTCGCGCCGCGCGATGGCAAGCGCCTCGCGGGCCAGCGGCGGGTATTCCTCGGTCAGTTCGGGCAGCGTGGGCGCGCCGTCTTCCGCAGGTGCCGACAGCGCCGCCGGCACCGAAACGCCATTGGCTTCGATGATCGCGAGCTGCGCGGCATAGGGCGCACCGGCCACGATGGCAGCGCTGGCCTCGGCCAGTGCGGCGCGGGCCTTGGACAGGGCGGCAAGCTGTTCGGCGTTGGCCTCGGCGTCGAGCGCCTGCTGGGTCATATCCTCGACCTGTGTCTTTTGCAGGGCCACTGCCTCGCGCAGCGTGTCGAGTTCACGTTCGAACGCCGCGACGGCCTCGGGCGAGATCTGCTCCAGCGGGCGCTTTTCAATCGCATCGAGCCGCGCGGTGAAGGCGTCGAGACGCTCTGACAGTTCCGCAGAGCTGCCGCTGGCAGCGTCGATCTGGCTTTGCAGATCGCTGACCGAGGCTTCGAGCGCCGAAAGATCGATGCCGTTGGCGGTATCGGTGGCGGTCTTTACCTCGGCAGCAAGCGCGTCGATGCGGGCCGACTGGTCGGTCAGGCTGGCGCGGGTTTCATCCTCGAACGGATTCGGCACGGTACCAAAACCGCCCGCCTGATAGGTCGCAACGCCGTAGCCGATGCCGGCAGCGATGACACCGCCCAGCAGCATCGGCACAAAGCCGCCCTTTTTCTCGACGATGGTCTTTTCGATCACCTGCGGCGGCGAGCTGGGTGCGGGCCTCTGCTCGGCGGCGGGGGGAACGGCGGCAGCGGCGGTTGCAGCTTCAGGAGCTGGCGCTTCGACGGTGCCGTCGATTGCGGACGGCGAGTTGGCGTCGATGGTAGAACCGTCGTCCGGAACGGGCGCATCCTCGTCGTCCGGAGCGGACGCATCCGTGTCGTCCGGGACGGGCGCATCCTTGTCTTCCGCTTCGGCGGTCTCATCCGTGTCTGGCACAGCCTCGGCCTCGGCGGCCTCTTCCTCGGCCAGAGCCGCTTCGCCTGCCGAATGAATATCGGTGTTCTCGTCCGTCTCGACAGAGGCGGTTGCCTCTGGTTCGGCCTCTTTGGCGGGAGCGTCGTCTTCGGCCTTGCCCGCGCCGTCGCCGAGCAGCTCTTCGTTCACCGTCTCCGGGGTCCGTGGCGCTTGCGTATCAGCGCCATCCTCAATGCCGTCTACCGGTTTCTTCTCGTCGGCCACGCTCCACCCTTTCAAATTCTCGAGTACGTTCTCGTATCCTCGGCACGTCTGAGGCGCGTGCCTGCCTAACCTTCCACAGACCCGTGACGTTTCACAAGCGCCCCGCTGTCTTTCAGTAGACCAATCACGACAGCCTGCATATGTTCCGCGTCAGCTCGCGCAGGAATTTCCAGCCTTTGCACATAGAGCGCGCCCAGCGCATCGGCCACCTCGGGGCTGATGGCTGCGACGATTAGCGGCGCTCTGCCTGCCGGGGTCTGCGCAACCTGCTGTGCCGTTCGCGCAGAGAAAAGCGGAAGAATCACCGGAGCCTGACCAGACAGGGCCATCAACGCCTCGGCGCTCAATTCCTGTGCAGGCTGATCGTAAATGACCGCTTCGCGCACCGAAATGCCCGCGTCGGTCAGCCGCCGGGCCACATCGCCGCGGCTGTGGGTGCCGCGCAGGTGGATCAGCGGGCCGCGCGGGGCCTGCGCGCGGATCAGCGCCACCAAGGCATCGGCATTGCCCTGCGCGCTGATCGGCGCAAAGCCGGCGGCGCGGGCGGCGCGGGCGGTGGCATCGCCCACCGTATAACACAGCGGCAGCGGCGCGCCGCCAAGCGCCTGCCACGCGGCCACGCCATTGGCCGAAGTAAAGATCGCCCCCACCGCATCGGTCTGCGGCAACGGGCCGCGCGGTTCGATCCGCAGCAGCGGGCTCACGATCGGACGAAAGCCCTCCACCCGCTCTGACACGGCTGCCAGAAACCGCCGCGCGGCGGGTTCGGGCCTTGTCAGCAGCAGGATGGGCGTTGGCATGGCGGCCTTGGCATTGTGACGCTTGTGCGCAGGTGGTAGCTGCATGGCAAAGGCATTGCAACGGATGGACGCATGAACGACCCCCTGATCCTCGGGCTGGAGAGCAGCTGCGACGACACTGCCGCGGCGGTGCTGCGCGGGCGGCAGATCCTGTCATCGGTGGTGATGGGCCAAGCCGAACTGCACGCCGCCTTCGGAGGCGTGGTGCCCGAGATCGCCGCCCGCGCCCATGCGGAAAAGCTCGATCTTGCCATCGAACAGGCGCTGACCGACGCCGGGGTGATGCTGCGCGACATCGACGCGGTGGCGGTGACGGCGGGGCCGGGGCTGATCGGCGGCGTGTTGTCGGGGGTGATGATGGCCAAGGGGCTGGCGGCAGGGCTGGGCAAGCCGCTGATCGGGGTCAACCACCTTGCCGGCCATGCGCTGACACCGCGCCTGACCGACGGTCTGGCGTTTCCCTACCTGATGTTGCTGGTGTCGGGCGGGCATTGCCAGTTCCTGATCGTGCGTGGCCCACAGGAATTTACCCGCCTTGGCGGCACCATCGACGACGCGCCCGGCGAGGCCTTCGACAAGACCGCCCGCCTGCTGGGCCTGCCGCAACCCGGCGGGCCGTCGGTCGAACAGGCGGCGCTTTCGGGCGATGAAAAGCGGTTTCGCTTCCCCCGCCCGCTGCTGGATCGCCCCGGCTGCGATCTGAGCTTTTCCGGCCTGAAAACGGCGCTGTTACGGATGCGCGACCAGATTGTCGCCGACCAAGGCGGGCTGTATGAACAAGACCGCGCCGATCTGTCCGCCGGGTTTCAGGCGGCGGTGCGCGACGTTCTGGCGGAAAAGACCAGGCGGGCGCTGGCGCTGTATCTTGCCGACGCGCCAGAGGCCCCCGCCATCGCCATCGCTGGCGGGGTTGCGGCCAACACCGCCATCCGGGGCGCCTTGCAGGCGATCTGCGACGAACGCGGCGTGCGTTTCACCGCGCCTCCGCTGGCGCTTTGTACCGACAATGCGGCGATGATCGCCTATGCCGGAGGCGAGCTGCTTGCCCTTGGCGAGCTGTCGGACATGGCGCTGACCGCCCGCCCCCGCTGGCCGCTCGACCGGAACGCCGCGCCGCTGCTTGGCTCTGGCAAGAAGGGCGCCAAGGCGTGATCGGCGTGCTTGGCGCGGGGGCCTTCGGCACGGCGCTGGCGATCACGCTGGCCCGCAAGGGCACCCCCGTGACCATCTGGGCGCGCGACGCCGCCACCGTTCACAGCATCAACGCCGAGCGCCGCGCCCCGCGCCTGCCGGGTGCGCCACTGCCCGATGGCATCACCGCATCACAGTCCATCGCAGAGGTTGCACAGGCGCAGACCCTGCTGCTGGCCACGCCGATGCAATCGCTGCATTCGGTGCTTGGGCTGATCGATGCGCCGCTGGCCGGGCAGCGCCTTGTCGCCTGCTGCAAGGGCATCGATCTGACCGAACTGACCGGCCCGACCGGTGTGGTCGCCGCCGCCAAGCCGCAGGCGATCCCCGCGATCCTCACCGGCCCCAGCTTTGCCGACGACATCGCGCGCGGCCTGCCGACCGCGCTGACCCTTGCCTGCGCCGATGCCGCCACCGGCGCCGCGCTTCAGGCAGAGCTGTCGACCCCGACGCTGCGGCTGTATCGCGCCACCGACACCACCGGGGCCGAGCTTGGCGGCGCGCTGAAGAACGTCATCGCCATTGCCTGCGGGGCCTGCATCGGCATGGGGCTGGGCGACAGCGCCCGCGCCGCGCTGATGACCCGCGGCTTTGCCGAAATGACCCGCCTTGCCATAGCGCTTGGCGCAAAACCGCAAACGCTCGCCGGGCTGTCGGGCCTTGGCGATCTGGCGCTGACCTGCACCTCGGAGCTGTCGCGCAACTATCGCTATGGGCTGGCGCGGGGGGGCGGCGCGCCGTTCGATGCCGCGCTGACCGTCGAAGGTGTCAAGACCGCGCTGGCCGTCACCCGGCTGGCCGGGCGGCTGGGCTTGGATCTGCCGATCTGCGCCGCCGTGGCCGAGGTTTCGAACGGCGCCTCGGTTGCCGAGATCATCACCCAATTGCTAAACCGATCCCTGAAGGAGGAATGACATGCTTATCGCTCTTATCGCCAAGGACAAGAAAGGCGCGCTTCAGACGCGCAAGGACAACCGCGACGCGCATCTGAACTACATCTCGGCCACCGGCGTTGTCGCCATGGCCGGGCCGCTGCTGGATGCGGCGGGCGAGATGTGCGGCAGCCTGGTGATTCTCGATGTGGCCGACATGGCGGCTGCGCAGGCATGGGCCGACAGCGACCCCTATGCAAAGGCAGGCCTGTTCGAGAGCGTCGAGCTGAAGGCATGGAAAAAGGTCGTCGGGTGAACCACTGGCTGTTCAAGTCCGAACCATCGGCCTGGTCCTGGGCGGACCAGGTGGCCAAGGGCAGTGCGGGCGAGGAATGGTCCGGCGTGCGCAACTATCAGGCCCGCAATTTCATGCGCGAGATGCGCGTGGGCGACCGGGGCTTTTTCTATCATTCCCAGACGGAAAAGGCCATCGTCGGCATTGTCGAGGTGATTGCACAAAGCCATCCCGACAGCACGGCTACCGACGGTCGCTGGGATTGTGTCGACATTCAGGCGATAGAACCGGTGAAAACCCCGGTGACGCTTGAGATGGTGAAAGCCGACCCGCGCCTGTCGGAAATGGCACTGCTGAAACAGTCGCGCCTGTCGGTGCAGCCAGTCACCGCCGAGGAATGGCGGGTGGTCTGCGCGCTCGCCGGGCTGAGCTGAATTGCACGCCTGACAAAAAGATAAAGACGAGGTCCGGCCGGTGCCGAACCCCGTCTCTCACCCCACTGCTCCCACACAGTATGGTTGAATTCCGGTTTCGGCCTTCTGGCCACAAACCATGGATACCCCAAGCCGCGATTCTCCCCAAGTTGGAACTGCCTAAAGCGCAATCCATTGCGGAAAGGTCGTGGTAAACTGCGTTAACCGAACCCGGTCAGCCGTAGACCGCTTGCTTGCCGAACTGCGTCACCAAAAGATAATACAGCACGGCGCGATATTTGCTGCGCTCGGACTGTCCGTAGGTTTCGATGGCCTTGTTGATGCCGTCCATCAGCTCTGGCCCATCGGGCAAGCCCAGCTTCTTGATCAGGAAATTGGCCTTCACGGTCTCCAGCTCGGCCGGCTGAGACGAGGCGACGGTCGCGCTGTCGGCATTGTAGATCGACGGACCACAGCCGATGGTCACCTTGGTCAGCAGGGCCATATCCGGCTCGATGCCGCATTTACCGCGCAGATCCTCGGCGTATTTCTGAATCAGCTCGTCGCGCTTGCTCATGTCTTCTCTCCCGTGTTGGGCCCCGGGTGCGCGGGGCTGAGCGCAGCATGGCCCACACGCCACAGAAGAAAAAGCTGGAAAATTTTCGCCCTTTTCGGTTGCAAGCTGCCATGCTGAACCGGGCGGCCCGGGGAAATCGTGAAGAAACCCTTAAAATCAGGTGACAGCTCTGGCCTTTATCGCCCAGCATCAGGGCAGGTTGCCCCCGACAAGAGCGACGACAGACGCCGAGAACAACAGAAGGACAGACAGGATGAGTTCCGACACTTTTATTGTCGCGTTCGAAGGCGCGCCCGACAATCCGGGCGTTCTGGATTACGCCATTCACCGCGCAAAGACCGAAGGTGCCAGCCTGGTGCTGGTGCATGTCCTCGAATGGTCGCCCTACCGCTTCCTGACGCAGGAAGAGCTGGCCGAACGCCACGGCCGTCGCAAGCAGGAGCTGGCGCGCGCCGATCAGGTCGTCATGCAGCCCGCGCTTGCCAAGGCCGCCGCCGCCGGCGTGACCGCCAAGGGGGTCATCCGCTACGGACAGGTGGTGGAACTGATCCTCGAAGAGACCAAGAAAGCCGAGGCCTCGGTGATCTTCGTCGGTCGCTCGGGGTCGCAGTCGATGGCGGCACGGGTCTTTGGATCGGTGACGCTGGGCCTTGCGCAACTTGCTCCCGTTCCCACCGTCATTGTGCCCTGAGCCGGAAAGGCAGACCCATGTTCAACAAGACAGTCCTTCTTGCCCTCGCGGCACTGCTTGCGGCCCCGGCGGCCACGGCGCAGGAATCCACCAACAGTCTGGATGCCGCCATCAACGAGATGGTCGGCGCGGCGACCGGTCCCTTTGTCAATTTCATCTTCTCTCCTTTTCCCGGCACGAGCTTTCCGTGGATCGTGCTGTGGCTGGTGATCGCCGCAACGGTGTTCACCGTGTATTTCGCCTTTGTGCAGTTCCGCTCGTTTCCCCATTCCATCGCGCTGGTGACCGGCAAGTATTCCGATCCTGACGACGCCGGCGAGGTCAGCCATTTCCAGGCGCTGGCAACGGCGCTGTCGGGCACGGTGGGCCTTGGCAACATCGCGGGCGTCGCCGTGGCGGTGTCGATCGGCGGCCCCGGCGCGACGTTCTGGATGATCCTCGCCGGCCTGATGGGCATGGCGTCGAAGTTCACCGAATGCACGCTGGGGGTGAAATACCGCAACGAATATCCAAACGGATCGGTGTCGGGCGGCCCGATGTACTACCTGTCCAAGGGCATGGAGGAACGCGGATTTGCCAAGCTTGGCAAGTTTCTCGCCATCCTGTTCTCGATCTTCTGCGTGCTCGGCTCGCTGGGCGGCGGCAACATGTTCCAGGCCAACCAGGCCCATGCGCAGATCTCCAACATCGTCGGCGATTATCCCGGCTGGATCACCGGCATCATCTTTGCCGCCATCGTCTTTGCGGTGATCATCGGCGGGCTGAAATCCATCGCGCAGGTCACCGAAAAGGTCGTGCCCTTCATGGGCGTGCTTTATGTCGGCACGGCGCTGATCATCATCGCGATGAACTACGACCAGATCGGCTGGGCCTTCGGCCAGATCTTCGCGGGAGCCTTCACCGGGCTTGGCGTCGCTGGCGGGCTTGTTGGTGCCCTGATCCAAGGCTTCAAACGGGCAGCGTTTTCCAACGAGGCGGGCGTCGGTTCGGCCGCCATCGCCCATAGCGCGGTGCGCACCAAGGAACCGATCACCGAAGGCTATGTCTCGCTGCTGGAACCCTTCATCGACACGGTGGTGATCTGCACCATGACGGCGCTGGTCATCGTCATCACCGGTGTGCTTCAGATCGACCCGCAGACCGGCCTGTACATCTGGGACGCCGAAGCGGGCCGGGTGGCAACCGAAGGCAACGTGTCCGGCGTGGCGCTGACATCGGCGGCCTTCGGCTCGGCGCTGTCGTTCTTCCCCTATGTGCTGGCGCTGGCGGTGATCCTGTTCGCCTTTTCGACGATGATCTCGTGGAGCTACTACGGCCTCAAGGCATGGACCTACATGTTCGGCGAGGGCAAGGCGCAGGAGCTGTCGTTCAAGATCCTGTTCTGCATCTTCGTCGTGATCGGCGCGGCGATGAACCTTGGTCCGGTGATCGACTTCTCGGATGCGGCGATCTTTGCCATGGCGCTGGTGAACATCTTCGGGCTGTATTTCCTGATGCCCATCGTCAAGGCCGAGATGCTGAGCTACCAAGCCCGGCTGAAATCGGGCGAGATCAAACGCTACGCCTGATCCGTGCGAACGCGAAGGGGGGCGCCCGGCCACGGGCGCCCCTCCCTTTTTTCAGGCCCGGCTCATTTGGCCGACAGCAGCTCGGGAACCGACAGCAGGAGGAACTCGTTGTCCGCCGCCTTGCCGATGTTGCGCCCACCCGAGAACGGCAGGTTGTTGTCATTCGCCACGATGATGTGGGTGTCATCGACACGGGCCACGTCTTCGATGGTGAAGAACGGGAAGGTGAACGCGCCCTCGCCCTGATGCAGCCCGTCGATGGCCTTGCCGTCCGGATCGGCGATGTTCATCAGATCGATGTGGCCGATCCGGCGAACGAACCCATCCGCATCGGTGTCGCTCATGTCGACCAGGACGACGTTCTTGACCTTGGCGGGGTTGGGATAGCAGGCGGTCGTGTCGGTCACGCCCTCGGCGCAGCCCTGCGCAATGTCGCCTTCGCCATTGTCACGTTCGATCACCAGCGCGCGGGTCTCGTCGATGAAGTTGAAATCGCCGATGGCGGTGGCGCCGTCCGACAGCTGGAACTTGACCGAGCTGCCGGTCCAGTCCCCCGCCTTCGGATCGAACTGGAGGACCCGCAGGAAGGGGCCTTCGGTTTCGCCGCCGTCAAGCAGGATCGGCTTTTCCAGCATCGCCCAGAGCATCCCGGTGCCGGGCTGAAGCGCCATGCCCTCGTAGCCGCCCGAACGCTGCACCTGGAAATCGGTGCCGGCAGCGGCGGGAACGTAGACGCTATAGGTGTCGGGGCCGGTCAGTTCCTTGCCGTCAAGCATGGTCGCGTGCACCGATTTCACCACCCCGTCGAGCCCGGCGCGGATGATATACGGGCCGAATTCGTCGCCGATGAACACTTCGTCGCCAATGACCTGAATGGACTCGGTGTCGAAATCCGCGCCCGTCAGGTACCGGCTTTGCGTGCCTTCATAAGCGATGCGAAACGGCACGACGTGATTGGGATCGGAGAGGAAGATCGTCTCGCGGCGTTCGACCGATTGCCTGTCCCAGTCAGGGGCCATCTTGTGAAAGAACAGCATCGCGTCCGGCGAGTTGCGCTTGGAGCCGAAACCGTTGTCGGTCAGCGTGTACCAGCTGCCATCTTCGGCGCGGGTCATCGCAAAGCCCGACATGCCCTGCACCGGCTGGCCGATGAAGGGCAGCGCGATGCCGGTATCGTGCCCGCCATAGGATTTGCCGACATTGCCCATGACACTCATCGGCGCATCGATGCGCGCCGCGCCGGTGAACTTGCCCGAGATCCAGGCATCGCGCGGCGCGTCAGCAGGCGGCTCGACCAGCGACATCGCGGGCAGGATCGCATGGCCTGCAAGCGTGGCAGGATAGATTTCTTCGGCAAGGGCCGGGGCGGCAAGCACGCCCGCAACAGCAAGGACAGAGATCGAGAGGCGCATGAGACGGTTCCATTCCCAAGGTAAGGCTAGCCGTGCTCTACCCTTGCTTGGTAACACGCAGATCACTTCGCAATCTCAGTTTCATGACCGATCCTGCGGCGAAAGATCTCGCTTGCGCCATTGGACAGAGATCAGAGGGGGCGCTGCCCCCGCCCTTCGGGCCCCCCGGAGTTTATCCGGCAAGATGAAGACGGGGCGCGGCGCCTATCCTTCATCTTGCCAGATAAACTCCCGCCGGAGGCGTCGCTACAGGGCGGCCAGGAACACCGCTTCAAGATCTTCCTCACTCATGCCGCCCGCGCCGTCGCCAGCGTCGACAAGGCGGGCCGCCAAGGCAGACATGGCGGCGTTGAGCGGGGCGGGGGCGCCGTGCAGGCGGCCCAGCAGCGCGATTTCACCATTGAGATAATCGGTCTCGACGCTACCCGCGCCTCGGGAAATGCTTTGCCGGGTCGAGCTGCCCGAGCGTGGCACCCCGGCGATATCGACGATCTTCATGAATTGCTCGCGTATCGGGTTGTCGAGGCCCATTTCCTCCCAAGGGATCCCCGCGGCAGCGAATACTGTCTCGGCCTCGGCCTTGAGCTGCGCCGTAAAGCGCCCTTTGGCAGCTTCGTACGGCAGCAGCGCATCGACGATATTGCCAAGGTTCAGCAGCAGCTTGCCGTATTTCGTGTCCATGACGCTCGCGGGCAGGAGGGCGGCGAGATTCGCAGCTTCGAACGCCTGTTTCAGCGTTTCGTCATCGGTGTCGGTGCCGCCCGGGTAGCGGCCCAGCATGAACAGCCCATAGCAGGGCGCGCCGTGGGTGATGACCTCGCCCGGTTCCAGATAGGTGGCGGGCATCATCACCGTCGCGCCATGCACATTGGGGAAATAGCGCAAGGCGACGCGCTCGTTGGCGACGCCGTTCTGCAAGCAAAACAGCGGCTGTTCGGTCATCCCGGCGGCGCGCAGATCTTGCAGCGCGGCGTCTGTGTCCTGCCCCTTGACGCAGAGCAGCACAGTATCATCGTCGCGAAAGGTGATCTCGGACGGGTGAGCAACGCAGGGCAGATCCACCGTGATGCGACCCTTTGGGCTGATCATCGTCAGGCCCTTGTCGCGGATCGCCTCCAACATGCGGCCGCGCGCGATGCCGATGACCTCTTGCCCCGTGGCCAGAAGAGCCGCAGCGACAACGCCGCCGATGGCGCCGACGCCGTGAATGATGATGCGCATGGTTATCTCCTTCGTACTTGCCGCATGGCAGCGCCCTTGCGCGGCAAAGTGCAACCCTCGAAAGGCAAACGCCCCGCACGATCACGGGGCGTTTATAAAAAGCGATGGCGGAACGGTCAGTAGCGGTAATGTTCCGGCTTGAACGGGCCTTCGGGGGTGACGCCGATATAGGCGGCCTGTTCGGGGGTCAGCTGGGTCAGCTTGACCCCGATGCGGGCCAGATGCAGGCGCGCGACCTTTTCATCCAGATGCTTGGGCAGGATGTAGACCTTGTTTTCGTAATCGCCGCCGTTCTTCCACAGTTCGATCTGCGCCAGCACCTGATTGGTGAAGCTGGCGGACATGACAAACGACGGGTGGCCGGTGGCGTTGCCAAGGTTCAGCAGACGGCCTTCGGACAGCAGGATGATGCGCGAGCCGCTCGGCATCTCGATCATGTCCACCTGGTCCTTGATGTTGGTCCATTTGTGGTTCTTCAGCGCGGCGACCTGAATTTCATTGTCGAAATGGCCGATGTTGCCAACGATGGCCATGTCCTTCATCGCGCGCAGATGCTCGATGCGGATGATGTCCTTGTTGCCGGTGGTGGTGATGAAGATGTCGGCGCTGTCCACCACGTCTTCCAGAAGCACCACCTCGAACCCGTCCATCGCCGCCTGAAGCGCGCAGATCGGATCGGCTTCGGTGACTTTCACCCGCGCGCCAGCACCTGCCAGCGAGGCGGCAGAGCCCTTGCCCACGTCGCCGTAACCGCAGACGACGGCGACCTTTCCGGCCATCATCACGTCAGTGGCGCGGCGAATGCCGTCGACCAGCGATTCCTTGCAGCCGTATTTGTTGTCGAATTTCGACTTGGTGACGGAATCGTTCACGTTGATTGCCGGGAACGGCAACTGGCCGGTTTTCTGCAATTCGTACAGGCGATGCACGCCGGTGGTGGTTTCCTCGGACACGCCCTTGATCTGGTCGCGCACCTTGGTGAACCAGCCCGGCGAGGCCTCCAGACGCTTGGCGATCTGCGCCTTGATGACCGCCTCTTCCTCGGATTGCGGCACCGGGATGATCTCTTCGCCCGCCTCGGCGCGCGCGCCCAGCAGGATGTACAGCGTGGCGTCGCCGCCATCGTCGAGGATCATGTTCGGGCCGTCTTCGAACTGGAAGGATTTGTCGACGTAATCCCAATGCTCTTCAAGGCTTTGGCCCTTGATCGCGAACACCGGAATCCCCGCTGCGGCGATGGCTGCCGCGGCGTGATCCTGCGTCGAGAAGATGTTGCAGGAGGCCCAGCGCACCTCCGCGCCCAGCGCCACCAGCGTTTCGATCAGGCAGGCGGTCTGGATGGTCATGTGCAGCGAGCCCACGATGCGCGCCCCCGCCAGCGGTTTGCTTTCCCCGAATTCCTCGCGGCAGGCCATCAGGCCCGGCATTTCGGTTTCAGCGATGTCCAGTTCCTTGCGGCCGAATGCTGCAAGCGCGATGTCTTTGACGACGTAGTCCTGTGCCATTTCCGGCTCCGTCCTGTGAATGCGTGTTGGCGCCCGAGGTAGCATCCCTTGATTATAGCGGCAACGTGCATCAGGACTCGCTGCAGACGGACCGTAAAAGAGCAGGCGCGATGATCGAGGCAGACAGCTTTCCCAGCAATGAATACGCTCGCTGTTGCGTGCACGCCGAGTCGCTGTAATGGCGAAACAGGCGCGCGCATGGCAACGGATGCTGTCGGGGCGCAGGCTTGACCTGCTCGACCCAACCCCGGTGGATATCGAAATCGAGGACATCGCCCATGGCCTTGCCTTTGTTGCCCGCTGGAACGGGCAGACCCATGGCGATTTCCCCTATTCCGTGGCCGAACATTCGCTGCTGGTCGAGGCGCTGTTCTGCCGAATGAATCCCGGCGCAACCGTGGCGCAGAAGCTGACAGCGCTGCTGCACGACGCGCCGGAATACGTCATCGGCGACATGATTTCCCCGGTGAAGGCGGCGGTCGGGCCGGAATACGGCGTGCTCGACAAGCGGCTGATGGCGGCGATCCACATCCGCTTCGGGCTGCCCGCGCTGATCCCGCCGCGGCTCAAGACGCGGATCAAGAAGGCGGATCTGGTATCGGCCTATATGGAGGCAACGCAGATCGCCGGATTTTCGGCGGCGGAAGCCAAGAAAGTCTTTGGGGCGCCCGAGCCGGCGCTGATAGAGGGGCTGGATATCCACCTGCGCCCGCCGGTCGAGGTGCGTGCGGCGTTCAACGCCCGCCACGCCGAACTGCTGGCGGCGCTGCCATGCTGACCGTGCGCCGGGCCGCAGCGCTGGATGCGCGCGACATCGCAGAGCTGTTGAACGAGGTCATCGCCATCGGCGGCACCACGGCGATGACCGACGCGGTCGACCCCGTCGATGTGCAAGCATGGATGCAAAGCGATCCGCGCGCGATCTGGCATGTGGCCGAAGACGATGCGGGGCAGATCCTCGGGGTGCAGTGGATCGACCCGCATCCGGAACATAGGGATTCGGTGGGGCAGATCTCGACCTTTGCACGCTCTGGAAAGACCGGGCTCGGCATCGGATCAAAGCTGTTCGAGGCCACGAAACAGGCGGCGCGCATGGCAGGCTACGCATGGATCAACGCCGAGATCCGCGCCGACAATGCCGGCGGGCTGATCTATTATCAAAGCCGCGGCTTCGAGGACTGGGGCCGTATCGACGGTTATGTGATGCGCAACGGTCAGACCGTGACCAAGCTGCTCAAGCGCTACGACCTCTGAGCGCCGCCAGCCCAGTCAGCCTAGTCAGCGCGGCGAGCGCTTGGCCAGAATGCGCTGCAACGTCCGGCGGTGCATGTTCAGCCGCCGCGCGGTTTCCGACACGTTGCGATCGCACAGCTCATAGACCCGCTGGATGTGTTCCCAGCGCACCCGGTCGGCGCTCATCGGGTTCTCGGGCGGCGGCGGAAGATCGTCTGTCCGGGACAGCAGCGCGTTGGTGATGTCGGTGGCATCCGCCGGTTTCGACAGGTAGTCGGTTGCCCCGATCTTGACCGCCGCAACCGCCGTAGCAATCGCCCCGTAACCGGTCAGCACGATCACCTTGCTGTCGGGGCGACGCTCGCGCAGCACCTCGACCACATCAAGCCCGTTGCCATCCTCGAGCCGCAGGTCGATCACCGCATAGGCCGGAGGCCGCGCCGTGGCGATCGCTGTTCCCCCCGCGACCGACAAGGCGGTCTCGACCTCAAAGCCGCGCTTTTCCATCGCCTTTGCAAGGCGGCGCAGGAACGGTTCATCATCATCGACAAGCAGGAGGGAGCGGTCGTCGCCGAGGTCTTCGATGGTGCGGTCCGACACGATTTTATACTCCCGATGCAGGTCTTTGCCTGCAAAGGTTCATACCCAAGCCCTGCCGGAGGGTCAAACACCGCGTGGCAGTTACATGTGGTCGATGAAGCACCCCACCGTCTGCGCCATATCGTCCGGCGTTGCCTCGCGGCGGAAGAACTCGGCGAATCCGGTTTCGGGCAGCACGAAATAGGTGAAGGTCGAATGGTCGACGAGGTAATAGTCGTTGCCAGTGTCGTTCTTCTTGTAATAGGTCCGATAGGCTTGGCTTGCCGCCTTCACCTGCTCGGGCGATCCGGTCAGGCCGATCATCTTGTCGCTGAACACCCCGGCATACTCGCCCACCACCTCGGGCGTGTCGCGCTCGGGGTCGATCGAGATGAACACCGGCGTCACGTCATAGCCCTGCTCTTCGAGGATATCGACCGCCTCGGCATTGCGCGCATTGTCGAGCGGGCAGACATCCGGGCAGAAGGTATAGCCGAAATAGACCAGAGACGGCTTGGTGATCACATCGGAGTCGGTCACCGTCTGCCCGGCGCTGTTGACCAGCGTGAATGGCCCGCCGATGGCCCCGGCGCCACCCGCAACCGCAGTTGCGCGGCAGCTGGCGAACTGGTCATCCGACCCCCGGGTGTAAAGCCACGCCCAGGCGGAAACGACGACAAGGGCGGTGGCGGCAGCGGTAACGGCGATCCAGCGCATGGAATCCTCCGGTGATGTGATTGCGGAACCTGCCCTGCAGACTTAACAATCGCGGTCGTGGGGATAAAGAGACGAAAGCGCGCAGCCATGAGTCAGCCGGATCTGGGATTGCTCGAAGAGGGCCAGCGCAGCAATTTCATCCGCCTGCGCACGCTGATCATTCTGCGCTGGGTCGCCATCGTCGGCCAGCTGACCGCGATTTCCGTCGCCCGCCAGCTGTATGATCTGCAACTGGAACTGGGGCTTTGCTATCTCGCCGTGGGCGTGTCGGTGGTCGGCAATCTCATCGCCATGTTCATCTACCCCGAAGACAAACGCCTGTCCGAGGCCGAGAACTTCCTGATGGTGATGTTCGATCTGCTGCAACTGTGCCTGCTGCTGTTCCTCACTGGCGGGTTGCACAACCCGTTCTCGCTGCTGGTGCTGGCCCCGGCCACGGTTTCGGCGACGGTGCTGTCGCTGCGCTCGACCGTGCTGATCAACGCCACCGCCGTGGCGCTGATCACCTGCATGGTGTTCGTCTACATGCCACTGAGCACCCAAGACGGGACGATCTTCGGATTGCCTGACGTGTTCATCTTTGGCCAGTGGACGGCGCTGGTGATCGCGCTGCTGTTCATCTCGGTCTATGCACGGCGTACGACGAACGAGATGAACGCCATGTCGGATGCGCTTGTGGCAACGCAGATGGCGCTGGCGCGGGCGCAGAAACTCAGCGATCTGGGCGGCGTGGTCGCCGCCGCCGCGCATGAGCTGGGCACACCGCTGGCAACGATCAAGCTCGCCTCGGCAGAGCTGATCGAAGATCTGGACGAGTTCCCCGAGATGCAGGAAGACGCCCGCCTGATCCGTGCCCAGGCCGATCGTTGCCGCGACATCCTTCATGGCATGGGCCGCGCCGGCAAGGACGATCTGCACATGCGCCACGCCCCCCTGTCCGAGGTGCTGCGCGAGGCCGCCGAGCCGCATGAGAATCGCGGCAAGACCCTGACGATGGAATTTGCCCCCCTGCCCGGCGGCGGCCCTCAGCCGCAGGTGTTTCGCCGCCCCGACATCCTGCACGGGCTGCGCAACCTCGTACAGAACGCGGTGGATTTCGCCCGCACGCAGGTCTGGATCGACGCCAGCTGGGACGACCGCCGCATCGTCGTGCGCATCCGCGACGACGGGCCGGGCTATCCGCCGCATCTGATCGGGCGGCTTGGCGACCCGTTTCTGCGCCGCCGCCGCAGCGATCCCGGCCGCAGCGCACGGCCCGGATACGAAGGCATGGGGCTTGGCCTGTTCATCGCCAAGACCCTGCTGGAGCGCAGCGGCGCCGAGCTCAGCTTTGCCAATGGCGCAGAAGAGGGCGAAGGCGCGGAAGGCGCCCCCAATGGCGCCATCGTCGAGCTGACCTGGCCCGTGGCCAAGGTGGTGGCCACTGTTGCACCGAACACGCCGCTTGGCGAAAATCCCTTGATCGAAACCTGACCCGCAGTCACAACTTAACCGGTAATTAACCTTCTACTTTTAGCTGTGTGTCCGGTTAACAGTTTGTCAGGGTCACGTTGTGGAACTGCTTGTCATTATCGCCGCCGGTATCGGCGCCAGCTGTGCCGCAATCTTCGGCGGGCTTCTCCTGCGCACTGCGCGTATCCCTGTCGACGATCCGCCAAGCCCCGGCACCCGTCCTCGTGGCAACCGGGTCGAGATGTTCGTGACCGATGGCCGACTGGTCGATGCCACGCCGCAGGCCCGCCAGTTGCTTGATTGCACCCCGGACGAGAGGCTGATCTGGGATGACCTCGCCGAGGTGCTGCGCGCCCATTTCCCCGCCTTCCCCGAAGCGCCCCCCAGAGATCGGCTGGTGCTCGACGCCACCGGCGATCCCGACACCCATATCGAGATCCGGCCCGAAGGGCGCAGCCTGAACCTCAGCATGACCGGGCCGTCGCTCGACGCGGGCGAATACCTGCGGCTGCGCACCGAAATGCGCGATCTGTCACGCCTCAGGCTGGCGTTTACCCGTGCGCCGTTTCCGGTGTGGCAGACCGACCGCGCCCGCAAGGTGGTGTGGTCCAACCCCGCGTTCACCGATGTGGCGCTTCAGGCCGGGCAGGCCGACAATGCGACACCGCCCTTTGCCGTGCTGCCCAACGAGGCCGAAGAACTCTACATCAGCCGCACCAGCATCGGCAAACGCGAGGATGGCACGCAGAGCTGGTTCGAGGTGCAATCCTATCGCCTTGCCGATGGCTGGCTGCATTTTGCCCAGAACATCGACGCGGTGATCCACGCCGAAGCGACGCAGCGCAATTTCCTGCAGACGCTGACGCGGATCTTTGCCCATCTGCCCATCGCCCTTGCGGTCTTTGACAAGGACCGGCGGCTGGTGCTGTTCAATCCGGCGCTGATCGACCACACCAACCTGCCGGCGGAATTCCTGTCGTCTCGGCCCAACCTGCTCAGCTTCTTCGACATGCTGCGCGAACGGCAGATGATGCCCGAGCCCAAGGATTACCGGTCCTGGCGCGACAAGCTGTCCGAGGTCATCGCCGCGGCAAGCTCGGACCTGTACACCGAGGTCTGGAACCTGCCCGTTGGCCTGACCTATCGCATCACCGGGCGGCCCCACCCCGACGGCGGCGTCGCCTTCCTGTTCGAGGACATCACCTCGGAAATCAGCCTCACCCGCCGGTTCCGCCAGGAGATCGAGGTGACGCAATCAGTGCTCGACAGCCTTGGCGATGCGGTGGCGGTGTTTTCGCAGCTCGGCACGCTCACCTTCACCAACGCCGCCTACCGGGACATGTGGAATCTGGACCCGGACGGCAGCCTTGCCGACACCTGCATCGCCGAGTCGACCCGGCTGTGGCAATCGGCCTGCAAGTTCAGCCCGATCTGGTCAGACCTGCGCGATTTCGTGATGACCGAGCGGGATCGCGCCGGCTGGGACGCCGAACTGATCCGCAGCGACGGCCAAAGGCTGCTGAGCCGGGTCGAACCGCTGGCCGGAGGCTCGACGCTGGTGCGCTTTTCCGCGCTTCCCGCCGACGCCGGCAACCTGCGTCGCAGACGCGAGAATGTTGACGCCTGAACAAGGCTTGCGCCGACCGGGGGGCACGGTATCCTTGCGCCATGACCCAGCCGCGCACCGTTACCCTTCCCACACCCGACGCAACCTGCGCTCTAGCGAGGGCGCTTGGCGCGCGGCTGCGTCCCGGCGATGTTCTGCTGCTGTCGGGCGGCATCGGCGCGGGTAAGACCCATTTCGCACGATGCCTGATTCAGTCGCTTCAGGATCACCCCGAAGACGTGCCCTCGCCCACCTTCACCCTCGTGCAGGTCTATGACAGCCCGTCGGGCGAAATCTGGCACGCTGATCTCTATCGCCTCTCGAACCCTGACCAATGCCTCGAGCTGGGACTGACCGACGCCTTCGACACCGCCATCTGCCTTGTGGAATGGCCCGACCGGCTGGCCGGGCTGACGCCGCAAGGGGCACTGTCGCTCGAGTTCACCACCGGTGATCCTGAGGATCTGCGTCACCTGTCCCTTGCCTATTCCGATCCGCGCTGGACCGACATCCTGCGGGACCTGGGCGCGCAATTCGAGGCCAGCTCTTGACCGACCCGTTCCTCGATGCCGCGGGCTGGGGCGGAGCCAAAACCGCTGCGCTCGCCGGCGATGCGTCGGCCCGCCGCTACACCCGCCTGTCCTGCAACGGTGCAACCGCGATCCTGATGGACGACCCCGACGGCGACGTGGCGCTGTTCGCACGCCTGTCGCGGCACCTGTGCGGGCTTGGTCTCAGCGCGCCGCGCATCCTTGCCGAAGCGCCGGGGCGATTGCTGCTCGAAGATCTCGGCGACGGGCTGATCGCGCGCCTGGCCACCGACCCCGAAACCGAAGCGCAGCTGTACCGCGCCGCCGTTGACGCGCTGACGGAGCTGCACCGCCACCCCGCGCCGCCACTATTGCAGGCGACGCCGCAGCGGCTGGCGCAGATGACCGATCTTGCCTTTGATTGCTACGCGCCGGATGCGGCGGCGGCAAAACCCGCCGTGATCACCGCCTTCGAAGAGGCGCTCAGCACCCATGCCCCCGGCACCGACGTCATGGTGCTGCGCGATTACCATGCCGAGAACATCCTCTGGCTGCCCGAACGCAGCGGCCCCGCCCGCGCCGGGCTGCTCGATTTTCAGGACGCGCTGGCCGGGCACCGCGCCTATGACCTCGTGTCGCTGATCGAAGACGCCCGCCGCGATCTGCGCCCCGGCATCGCAGAGCTGTCGATCCGCCACTATCTCGATGCGACCGGGCTGGACGACGCCCCCTTCCGCGCAGCCCTTGCGGTGCTGGGCGCGCAGCGCAACCTGCGCATCCTCGGGGTGTTCGCCCGACTGGCTGCGAGTCGCGGCAAGCCCGGCTATATCGACCTTGTGCCCCGTGTCTGGGGCCACCTGCAAACCGACCTGCGCCACCCGGCGCTGCGCGACATCGCGCGCCTGCTCGGCGCGCTTCCCGAACCCGACGCTTCGCGTCTGAACAGGCTGAAACACCCGTGCCCGACGCCCTGATGCTGTTCGCCGCCGGTTTTGGCACCCGCATGGGTGCGCTGACCGCCGAGCGCCCGAAACCGCTTGTGCCTGTCGCGGGCAAACCGCTGATCGATCATGCGCTGGCGCTTGCCGATACATACGGGCCGCTGCGCCGGGTCGCCAATGCCCATTATCATGCCGATCAGATCGCCGCGCATCTGACCGGGCGTGACGTTGCAATCAGCGTTGAGACACCGCAGATCCTCGATACCGGAGGGGGCCTGCGCGCCGCCTTGCCGCTGCTCGGCGACGGGCCGGTGTTCACCATGAACACCGATGCGATCCTGACCGGGCCGAACCCGCTGCGGCTTCTGGCCGAGGCGTGGCGACCCGAGACCATGGATGCGCTGCTGCTCTGCGTACCGCTGGCGCGCGCCGTCGGGCGCAAGGGGGACGGCGACTTTACGCTGTCACAAGATGGGAAAATTTCCCGCAGTGGGGATAGCGTCTATACCGGCCTTCAGATCATCAAGACCGATGGGCTGCTGGGCATCGATGAGACGGCATTTTCGCTCAACCTGCTATGGAACCGCATGGCCGAAAACGGCCGCCTGCACGGGCTGAGCTACCCCGGCCAATGGTGCGACGTTGGCCACCCAGAGGGCATTTCACTGGCCGAAACCATGCTGGCCGCCGATGTTTGAGCGCCTCGATCATCCGCGCGTCTTTGCGCTTGAACCCGGCGTGGATTTCCCCCGCGCGCTGGTGAACGGCTTGCGCGCCCGCATGGCCGGACAGCCGCCCGAAGCGATGGCCCGCGTCGAGCTGATCGTCAACACCACCCGCATGGCGCGCCGCATCCGCACGGTGTTCGACGAAGGCCCCGCCACGTTGCTGCCCCGGATGCGCCTGCTGTCGAACGTATCGGACCCGGTGGCGCTTGCCCGACTGCCCGCGCCGGTGCCGCCGCTGCGCCGCAGGCTCGAACTGATCGGGTTGGTATCGGGGTTGCTCGACGCGCAACCCGATCTTGCCCCGCGCGCCTCGCTGTTCGATCTCGCCGACAGCCTTGCGACGCTGATGGATGAAATGCAGGACGAGGGCGTCACGCCCGACGCCATCGCCGCGCTGGATGTCAGCGACGAGTCCGGGCACTGGCAGCGCACGCAGCAATTCCTGATGATCGTGCAGCGCTATTTCGACGGTGCCGAAGAGGCGCCGGATGTGAACGCCTTTCGCCGCCTTGCGCTAGAGCGCCGCCTTGCGGAATGGGAACAGGCGCCGCCGACGCACCCGGTGATCCTTGCCGGTTCGACCGGCTCGCGCGGGGGCACCAACCGGCTGATGCAGGCGGTGGCACGTCTGCCGCAGGGCGCTCTGGTGCTGCCCGGCTTCGATTTCGACACGCCCGAGACGGTGTGGAACGGTCTGAGCGACGCGCTCTCGGGCGAGGATCACCCGCAGTTCCGCTTTGCCAGACTGATGGCCGAACTTGGGCTGACGGCGGGTGATATCCCGCGCTGGACCAGCGATCACCCGCCCGCGCCCGAACGCAACCGGTTGATCTCGCTCGCGCTTCGCCCCGCGCCGGTGACCGATCAATGGCGCGAGGAAGGCCCGCGCCTGCAAGCCCTGAGCGCGGCGACCGAGGGGCTGACCCTGATCGAAGCGCAAAGCCCGCGTGACGAGGCCACCGCCATCGCGCTGCGCCTGCGTCAGGCTGCGCAAGACGGTGTCACCGCCGCGCTCATCACCCCCGACCGGATGTTGACGCGGCAAGTCACTGCCGCGCTGGACCGCTGGGAAATTCTCCCGGACGACAGCGCCGGTGTGCCGTTGCAGCTGTCGCCGCCGGGGCGGTTCCTGCGGCATGTCGCCGATCTGTTCGGCGGCGATCTGACCGCCGAGGCGCTGCTGACGCTGCTCAAGCATCCGCTGACCCACAGCGCACAGGGGCGCGGCCCGCATCTGCGCGCCACCCGCGAGCTGGAACTGCAGATCCGCCGCAAGGGCTGGCCGTTTCCGCGCCCCGAGCAGATCCGTAGCTGGGGCGAGGCCGAAGACATGGCCGACTGGGCCGAATGGCTGATCGACGCCTTCTTTCCCGCGCGCCAGCCGCACCAGCGCCCGCTGGCCGATTGGGTCACCGCGCATCTCGCCGCCGCCGAGGCCATTGCCGGGGGGCCGGATTCGGAACTGTGGAAACAGGCCGCCGGGCGCAAGACCCGCACGGTGGTCGAGGGGTTGCAGGCCGAGGCCGCGCATGGCACCGCGCTCGACGCGCGCGATTATGCCGATCTTTTCGCCGCGATCCTGTCGCGCGCGGAACTGCGCGACAACGACGCGCCGCACCCGAAAATCCTGATCTGGGGCACGCTTGAAGCGCGGGTGATGGGGGCTGATCTGCTGATCCTCGGCGGGCTCAATGAGGGCTCGTGGCCCGAACTGCCCGGCGCCGATCCGTGGCTGAACCGGCGGATGCGCCATCAGGCCGGTCTGCTTGTGCCCGAAAGGCGCATCGGCCTTGCCGCCCATGATTTCCAGCAGGCGGTGGCGGGGCGCGAGGTTGTGATCACGCGCGCACTCAAGAGCGCCGATGCCGAGACCATCCCGTCGCGCTGGGTCAACCGGCTGATGAACCTGATGAACGGCCTGCCCGGTCAGGGCGGCCCCGAAGCGCTGGCGGCGATGCGAGCCCGCGGTGCACATTGGCTGGCGTTGGCGCGCGCGCTGGAACGGCCGGTGCCGGTGCCCGCGGCTCCACGCCCCTCGCCCGCGCCGCCCGCCGGGGCGCGACCCAAAAGCCTGTCGGTCACCGAGATCAAGACGTTGATCCGCGACCCCTTCGCGATCTATGCGCGGCGGGTGCTGCGCCTGTCTCCGCTCAACCCATTGCAGCGCGCGCCCGATGTCATGTTGCGCGGCACGCTGGTGCACGAGGTGCTCGAAGCCTTCGTTCAGGACAGCGTCGCCGACCCGTCTGGCCTGACCGAACGCGCCCTGATGGCCCGCGCGGCGCAGATCCTGCAAGACCCCGAGATCGTGCCATGGCCCGCCACCCGGCACCTTTGGCAGGCCCGGCTTGCACGGGTCGCGGGCTGGTTTGCCGAGTCCGAACGCGCCCGCCAGACCCTCGCCCGCCCGGCGCAATACGAAATCATGGGCCATGCGCCGATACCTGCGCTGGATTTCACCCTGCGCGGCAAGGCCGACCGCATCGACCTTGATGAGCGCGGCGGCGCGCATCTTTACGATTACAAGACCGGCGGCGCGCCGTCGAAAAAGGAACAGAAGTTCTTCGACAAGCAGTTGCTGCTCGAGGCGGCGATGGTCGAACGCGGCGCCTTTCGCGACTTCGCGCCAAGCCATGTCGCAAGCGCCACCTTCGTCGCGCTGAACCCTGCGGGAGAAATTCCCGCGCCGCTTGACGAAGTCCCCGCCACGCAGGTCTGGCAGGAATTCGAGGCGCTGATGACCGCGTGGGCCGATCCCGATCGCGGCTACACCGCCCGCGCCGCGTTGCTCAAGGAAACCGACATGTCCGATTACGATCATCTTTCCCGATTTGGAGAATGGGACGTGATCGACCCCGCCACACGCGAGGCGCTGGAATGAAGCGCGACGAGGCAACCGAAGCGCAGGTGCGCGCCGCGCGGCCCGATGCCTCGACATGGCTGGCGGCGAACGCGGGTTCAGGCAAGACGCGGGTGCTGACCGACCGGGTGGCGCGACTGCTGCTGGACGGGGTGCTGCCCGAGCACATCCTGTGCCTGACCTATACCAAGGCCGCCGCGACCGAGATGCAGAACCGCCTGTTCCGCCGTCTGGGCCATTGGGCGATGCTAGATGATGACGCGCTGCGGGCCGAACTGCTGGATCTGGGGCTCGACGGCATGCTTCCGGGCGAGCGTCTTGCACAGGCCCGCACGCTGTTTGCCCGCGCCATCGAAACGCCGGGCGGCTTGCGCATCCAGACCATCCATTCGTTCTGCGCCTCGCTGCTGCGCCGGTTTCCGCTCGAGGCCGGGGTGTCGCCGCAATTTCACGAGATGGAAGACCGCGCCGCCGAGCTTCTGCGCGCCGAGGTGCTTGATGCGCTGGCGGTGGAGGCCGCGCCGCTGGTCTCGACGCTGGCCTTTCACATCACCGCCGATCCCGCGCCGCTGCTGGCCGAGATCTGCGCCAACCGCGATGCCTTTCTTCCGGCGCGCAGCGTGGCCGATCTGGAGGCGCTTTACGGTCTGCCGCCCGGCCTGACCGAAGAGACCCTGCTGGGGCAGGTCTTTCTTGGCGGCGAGATGGATCTGTTGGCCCGGATGATCCCGGCGCTGGCAGGCTCGGGTGCCAATGATCAAAAGGCGGCGGCGGCGCTGGCGCGCATCACCGCGCCGGATCTGGCGGCGCTTCCCATCCTCGAGAGCGTTTTGCTCACCGGTTCCGGCGCAAAGGAGCCCTTTACCGCCAAGATCGGCAGTTTTCCGACCAAGGGCCTGCGCAATGGCGCGCTTTCGGCTGAAATCGACGCGCTCGACGCGCTCATGCGCCGGATCGAAACCGCGCGCGAGCAGCGGCTTGCGCTGGCCTCTCTGGGGCGTGAAATCACGCTGCACCGTTTTGCCAGCGCCTTTTTGCCCGCCTATGAACGGGAAAAGCAGAAGCGCGGCTGGCTGGATTTCGATGATCTGGTGACGCGGGCGCGCGATCTGCTGTCCGACCCGCGCGTGGCGGAATGGGTGCTGTTCCGGCTTGACGGTGGCATCGACCATATCCTTGTCGACGAGGCGCAGGACACCTCGCCCGTGCAATGGCAGGTGATCGAGCGGCTGGCGCAGGAATTCACCTCAGGCGACGGCGCGCGCACCGATATCCGCCGCACGATCTTTGTCGTGGGGGACAAGAAACAGTCGATCTACAGCTTTCAGGGGGCCGATCCCAGCGAGTTCGACCGCATGGCCGCCGAGTTCGCCGAGCGACTGAGGCCGACCGACGCGCCGCTGTGCCGGATGATGCTGGAATACAGTTTCCGCTCGGCTGAGCCGATCCTGCGGCTGGTGGACAATTGCTTCGAGGGGCGAGAGGCGGCAGGGTTTTCCCCTGATCAGACCCACCGGGCCTTCAAATCCGCCATGCCGGGGCGGGTTGACCTGTGGCCGCATGTCGAGAACACCAAGGCCGAAGACGACGACAGCGACTGGTTCGAACCGGTCGACCGGGTGGGCGAGAGGCATCATTCGGTGGTGCTTGCGGGCCGGGTCGCGGGGTTCATCGCCAAGACCATCGGCACGCCGCTGCCCGAGGAGATCGGCCATTCGGGCACCTATCGCACCCGCCCTGCCCATGCCGGCGATTTCCTGATCCTCGTGCGTGGACGCGGGCGGCTGTTTACCGAGATCATCCGCGCCTGCAAATCGCTTGGCCTGCCGATTGCCGGGGCGGACCGGCTGAAGGTCATGTCGGAACTGGCGGTCAAGGATATCGGCGCGCTTCTGGCCTTTTTGTCGACCCCCGAAGACGATCTGTCGCTGGCCACCGCGCTGCGTTCGCCGCTGTTCGGGCTGTCGCAGCAGCAGCTTTTCAGCCTTGCCCAGCCGCGCAAAGGATACCTGTGGGCAGCGCTGCGCAACGCGCGGGAAGATTTCCCGGATGCGGTCCGGGTGCTGGATGATCTGCGCGGACAGACCGATTTCCTGCGCCCCTACGATCTGATCGAACGCATCCTGATCCGCCACGACGGGCGGCTGAAGCTGCTCGGCCGGCTTGGCGAAGAGGCGCAGGATGGCATCGACGCGCTGCTTGGGCAGGCGCTGGCCTATGAGCAGACCGAGGTGCCCTCGCTGACCGGGTTCCTTGAATGGATGCAGACCGACGATCTGGAGATCAAGCGCGCCCCCGACAGCGCCGGTTCCCGCATCCGCGTGATGACGGTGCACGGGGCCAAGGGACTGGAAGCGCCAATCGTGATCCTGCCCGATTGCGCCCGCCCGCGCGCCGATATCCGCGATCAGCTGCTGAAAGCCGATGGCGGCACGGTGTGGAAGGCGTCTTCGGATGCGCAACCGCAGGTTCAGGCCGACGCGCTGCAGGCCGCGAAAGAGGCGGATGCCCGCGAACGGGACCGCCTGCTCTATGTGGCGCTGACGCGGGCCGAGAAATGGCTGGTGGTCTGCGCCGCCGGCGAACTCGGGAAGAATGGCGAGGCGTGGTACGACAAGGTGCGCGTCGGGATGGACCGGTCGGGCGCGCTGCCGGTGCAGTATGATTTCGGAGACTGGGGCGGCACGCTGGACGGCTGGCGGCTCGGCACGCAGGACTGGTCGTCACTGCCGCTGGAGACCCCTGCCGCACGTGCCATCCCCACCACCGATCTGCCGGATCTGTTCCGCTTGCCCGCGCCTGCGGTTGCCGAAGCGGCCAAGGCGGTGTCGCCGTCGGACCTTGGCGGCGCCAAGGCGCTTGGCGGCGATGCGGGCGAGGATCGCGACGAGGCGATGCGGCGCGGCACGCTGCTGCACCTGCTGCTGGAACATCTGGCCCCGCTGCCCCCCGAGGCACGGGCCGAGGCGGCCCCGCATGTGATCGCCATCTCCGAAGACCCACCCGCCGAGACCGAAACGCTTGTCGCCGAGGCGCTTGGGGTTCTGGCCGCGCCGGCGTTGGCGCGACTGTGGCAGGGCAGCAGCCTGTCCGAGGTGGCGTTCAGCGCCGATCTGCCGGGGATCGGGCGGGTACATGGCATCATCGACCGGTTGATCGTCAGAGATGACAGCGTGCTGGCGGTGGATTTCAAATCCAACCGCACAGTACCGGACACCCCCGAGGCAACGCCCGAGGGCATCTTGCGCCAGATGGGCGCCTATGCCGAGGCGCTGGCGCAGATCTGGCCCGGACGGCGTATCGACACGGCGATCCTGTGGACAGGCACGCGGCAGCTGGTGGATCTACCACACGATCTTGTGTCGCGGGCGCTCGACCGCGCAAGGGCGGCTTGACGATTGCGCGCAGCGTTCCTAGGTTCGCTCCTCAAGTTTCAGCTGCCAGAACCCGCAAGGAGAGTCTCCATGGCCACCGTTCCCGTCACCGACGCAACGTTCGACGAAGAAGTTAAGGGCTCCGACATTCCTGTCGTGGTCGATTTCTGGGCCGAATGGTGCGGCCCTTGCAAGCAGATCGGCCCGGCGCTCGAAGAGCTGTCGGTGCAGTATGAGGGCAAGATCAAGGTTGCCAAGATCGACGTCGACAAGGATCAGGTCATGGCCGCCCAGCTGGGTGTGCGCGGCATCCCGGCGCTGTTCCTGTTCAAGGATGGCGAAGTGATCTCGAACCGCACCGGCGCAGCGCCCAAGGCCTCGCTGGAAAGCTGGATCAAGGACGCGATCTGAGCTGCAACGCCTTTGAGGCCACAAAAGGCGCGCCCTGCGACAGGCGCGCCTTTATTATGTGCAGCGCTGGAGGAGAGGACGGAGGGGGGCCAGCCCCCCGCCTGCGGCTCCCCCCGGAGTTTATCGGGCAAGATGAAGGGCGGGCGCGGCGCCTGTCTTGTGCTGGGTCTCTAAATCTTCAAAGCCGGGCGTGCGCGCATTTCAATCTGTGCCCTGCTGCCCTATGTCGCTGTGGGGTCGCGTTGCCTTGCGTGGGCGGCGCCGGGCCCCCATATGGCCCCGGACACGACTTGAGGAGACGACAATGGCCGATCAGGAATTCCCCGGCTGGCATGGCACCACGATCATCGGCGTGCGCAAGGGCGGCCAGGTGGTGGTTGCAGGCGACGGGCAGGTCTCGCTTGGCCAGACCGTGATCAAGGGCACCGCGCGCAAGGTGCGGCGGCTGTCTCCGGGCGGCTCGGATGTGGTCTGCGGATTTGCCGGGTCGACGGCGGATGCGTTCACCCTGCTGGAGCGGCTTGAAGGCAAGCTGGAAAAGACCCCCGGCCAGTTGCAGCGCGCCTGTGTCGAGCTGGCCAAGGACTGGCGGACGGACAAGTACTTGTCGAAGCTCGAAGCGATGCTGATCGTCACCGATGGTGCGGATCTGTATGTGATCACCGGTGCCGGTGACGTTCTGGAGCCGGAACATGATGTTGCGGCCATCGGATCGGGCGGTAATTACGCGCTGGCGGCGGCGCGGGCGATGATGGACAGCGACAAGTCTGCCGAAGAGGTGGCACGCGCCGCCATGGCAATTGCCGCCGATATTTGCGTCTACACCAACGGCAAGCTGACCGTCGAAACGATCTCTGGCTGAGAGGACACACCATGACAGACCTGACCCCCCGCGAGATCGTCTCGGAGCTTGACCGTTTCATCATCGGCCAGAAGGATGCCAAGCGCGCCGTGGCCGTTGCCCTGCGCAACCGTTGGCGGCGCAAGCAGTTGTCTGCGGATCTGCGCGATGAGGTGTATCCCAAGAACATCCTGATGATCGGCCCGACCGGCGTCGGCAAGACCGAGATCTCGCGCCGCCTCGCCAAGCTGGCGCGCGCGCCGTTCATCAAGATCGAGGCGACCAAGTTCACCGAAGTCGGCTATGTCGGCCGTGACGTGGAACAGATCATTCGCGATCTGACGGACAGCGCCATCGCCCTGACCCGCGAGTACATGCGCGAGGATGTGAAGGCTGCCGCGCACAAGGCTGCCGAAGATCGCGTGATTGAGGCCATCGCCGGGAGCGATGCGCGCGAGGGCACCCGCGAGATGTTCCGCAAGAAACTTCGCAATGGCGAGCTTGATGACACCGAGATCGAGCTTGACGTCGCCGAAACCGCCAGCCCGTTTGGAGGGATGGAGATCCCCGGCCAGCCCGGCCAGATGGGGATGATGAACCTCGGCGATATCTTCGGGAAGGCCTTTGGCGCGCGCAAGACCCGCAAGACGCTGCGGGTTGCGGAGAGCTATGAGCTTCTGATTCAGGAAGAAGCCGACAAGCTGCTGGATGACGAGGTGGTCAAGAAGGCCGCCGTCGAGGCTGTCGAGCAGAACGGCATCGTTTTTCTTGACGAGATCGACAAGGTGGCGGCGCGGCAGGAGACCCGTGGCGGAGACGTCTCGCGCGAAGGCGTGCAGCGCGATCTGCTGCCGCTGATCGAGGGCACGACGGTCAGCACCAAGCACGGCCCCGTGAAGACCGATCATATTCTATTCATCGCCTCAGGCGCGTTTCACATCGCCAAACCGTCGGATCTGCTACCGGAACTGCAGGGCCGCCTGCCAATCCGGGTGAACCTGCGCCCGCTGACCGAAGGTGATTTCGTCCGCATCCTGACCGAGACCGACAACGCGCTGACCCGTCAGTATACCGCGTTGATGGCCACCGAAGAAGTGACGGTGAGCTTCACCGACGACGGCATTCAAGCGCTGGCCCGCATCGCCCAATCGGTGAACGAGAGCGTCGAGAACATCGGTGCGCGGCGCCTCTATACGGTGATGGAGCGGGTGTTCGAGGAGCTGTCCTTTACCGCGCCCGACCGCGCCGGCGATGTCGTGACGGTGGACGCAGCGTTCGTCGAGAAGTATCTTGGCGAACTGACCCGGTCCGCAGACCTGAGCCGCTACGTGCTCTGACGCTGCTCCAGCGAGGGGCCAGCCCCTCGCGCTCCCCGGGATATTTGAGGCCAGAAGAAAGGAGGGGTGCCCGTGGCTTCTTCTGGCCATAAATATCCCCGCCGGAGGCAGCCCTCCCCTGTCACCGGGCACATCGCCGGAGTAGGGTTGCGCCGGATTACAGGAGGATCACCATGAAACGTTCCCGCATCAATGAAATTATCCGGGAAGGCGATGCCTTCATCCGGTCTTTCGGCTATAGTCTGCCGCCCTTTGCCTACTGGTCGCCGGACGACCTCAAATCCGCAGATCACGCACAGATCAAGGCGCGGCGCATGGGTTGGGACATCACCGATTACGGCGCGGGTGATTACGACAAGATGGGTCTGTTCCTGTTTACCACCCGCAATGGGCTATCCGAAGATCTCGGGCAGCGCAGCGCCATGCTTTATGCCGAGAAGATCATGATCTCGAAGCAGGATCAGCTCAGCCCGAACCACCACCACCTGCTCAAGGTCGAGGACATCATCAATCGCGGCGGCGGCACGTTGGTGATCGAGGTGCACAACCGGCTCGAGGACGGGTCCGTCGACCGCAAGGGCGATGTGCGACTGACCTGTGATGGCATTGATCGGGTTCTGCCGGCGGGCGGCCATCTGAAGCTTGATCCGGGCGAGTCGGTAACGCTGTACCCGCACACGTGGCACGCCTTCTGGGGCGAGGGCGGCGACGTGCTGATCGGCGAAGTCTCCACGGTCAACGACGACACTTCCGACAATATCTTCGAGATGGACATCGGGCGGTTCTCGACCATCGACGAGGATGAAGCGCCGCTGCACCTTCTGGTATCGGATTACGACGACCGGCTCTGAAGCTCGGCGCGCAGCGTCGGGAGCGTGTCTTTCGGCGCAGGCGTCGCTTCCCACACGGCGCGGGCGATGGCGCGCGACAGGCACAGGCTTGCCGCGTGGCCAATTGCGGCAAGCTGCATCCCCGGCGCGACCAGCGCTTTGCGCCCGGTAGCGGCGGAGAACACGAGGTCTCCGTCCATCGGCGAATGCGCTGGCAGGATGGCGCGCCCGATGCCGTCATGGGCTGCGACCGCCAGCCGGTGGCATTGCGCCTTGTCCAGATCCGCATCGGTGGCCACCACCGCGATGGTGGTGTTGCCCAGCCCTGCCATGGCGCTTGCCTTGCGCGACTCCGGCAGGATGATGTCCGGCACCGGGTCGATGCCAAGCCCGCCGAATTCGCCGTCGATCTCGAAGGGCGCCGCCCAGAAATGCCGGCCCGAGGGCGTGGTGACGCTGCCCATTGGGTTCACGGCCACCAGCGCACCAACGGTGATACCGTCTTCCAGCACGAGACTGGCCGAGCCCAGCCCGCCCTTGTGCATCGCGGTCTGCGCGCCGCAGCCCGCTCCGACGCTGCCGAGTTCGAAGCGTGGCCCCGCCGCCGCCAGCGCCGCGCGGCCAAGCGCCGGGTAGGGGTTTTCGCCCCATGCCTTGTCGCCGCCGTTGAGCAGGTCGAACAGGATCGCCGCAGGCACGATCGGCACGCGGGCCGACAGGATCTGAAACCCGCGCCCAGCCCTGTGCAGCGCATCCATCACGCCCTGAGCGGCGGCCAGTCCAAAGGCGCTGCCCCCCGACAGCACCAGCGCATCGACGCCGGGTGCGCTTTTGTCCGGGGCGAGCAGGTCGGTCTCGCGCGTGCCTGGCGCGCCGCCCATCACCGCCACCGAGGCGACAAAGGGCGCATCCGCCGTGACCACGCTGACGCCAGATTTCAGCGCCGCGTCCTCGGCGTTGCCGACGCGCAGACCCGCGACATCACTGATCAGATTGAGAGCACCAGGTTGCATGAAACTTCCTTGTTGCACGGCATGGATCAAAGCTTCGCACCACTTGCCGGTGCGGTTTGGCAGGGTGATCCCATGCGGAGAATGCCCAACATCCCCGCATGGCTGAGATTTTCGGGCAGCTGTTGCAGTTCGATGGGACTGACAGTGCAATCCTCCTCGTCGCCAGCGGAGAAGCGCCGCACGGTCGGAGCGCTCGACGACGCCTTGGGTGAGGGCCAGCAGGGGATGGATGCGGATGCAATCGCGCGCATCGGGCGCGCAGGTTCCCGGAAAGCCGGATCGCCAAGATGTGCGGCCACCTATTTTTCAGCAGCCCGATGATCTGTGGCAGCTGCACCCACGTCTCGAAAACGTATCGCAAGGCTGCGCCATCAATGGCGGCACTGGGCCCCTGGGGAGGGCCAATACAGGCCTTGCCAGCAGACACCGGGCGGGCGAAATCGGGCCTGAAGAACAGCGTGAAATGGATAAGATGATCGCAGGGGTACTCGATCCCTTGCAACATCGCCGCCGCAAGATTCCGCGCTCCAAGCGCCGCGGCCTTGCTCTGGCGGATCGGCCAAATGCCGCGGATCCGCCGCGTCAGGGTCAGGGTCAGGGTCAGCGCATCGCCTTGGCCCCTGACCTGACGCAGCCTCTCAGCCCCGCGAAACGTCGGAGAACTTGCAAAAGCGGCGCGCAAGACGCCGTCCTCGATCGCAAGCCGCATCCCGAAATCGAGAGCGGCGTGGGCGAACCGGCCGACCAGCCATTGCCGGATCAGTTGCGCCCCGCGACGCGGCGCGCCATGCGCAGCTCGTCGGCAGGGGCGTTGCCGTCGTTGCGCCTCTGCGGCATCGCATTGGACAGCGCCTTGCGCAGGTCCGACGGCAGCCCCGGCAGGATGCCCGTGATGGTGGGCGTTTGGGAAAAGGCATGGCCCGGCTCTTCGATGTCCGGAGAGGCGCAGGGCTGGTTGCCGGTCCATGGCCGCGTAGCGCAATCGCCCGCCGTCTGAGTGCCAACGCAGCAGAGCTGATCCATCTTGCCGCCGATTTCGCATAGCTCGGGCACCCGCCTTGAATTCAGGGCATTCATTCATGGAACAGCCATGATGCACAAGGTGGTTTGCGCAGGATTTCGGCCGACCAAAGGCATCGCGCCCGCCCGCCACGGTCACGGCGCCATTGGACGCGCAGGTGCCCACCCCCACGTGCCGCATCAGCACCTCGGTGCCGGTTTTCCGCGAAACCACGGCCTATTGCAGGAACAGGATCCCGCCCGGCCTATCGAAGACGTTCGGCGCTTTGGCGCAGAGCAACAGTATGGCGCTTCCCGTCAATTTCAGCCAGAGCAGGGTCATTGCGGGCTCCATCCTCGGCCAGCGGCAGAGCCGGGCCAACTCCGGGAGGAGGCGCCTTGATAAACCACTCCTATGCGCCATCGCGCGGCGTCAGTATCGCGCCAAGACGCCGAAGCGAATGTCGGTGATCCCCGTGCCGTAACGGGTGGCGTGCAGCCCCAGCCCCAGATCGGCCGTCAAGGGCAGCTCGATCCCGGCGCCGACATAGGCGGTGACATCGGGAATCACTTCGGTGCGCGCGATCAGCGCCGAGCGGTAGCGCGCCCGCATGTGGCTGGCGAGCAGCCCGACCGATCCTTCCGCGACCGCGCCGCCGCGCCACAGCTCATGGCGATGACCCAGCTCGGCCCAAGCCGACAGTTGGCGCAGCGTCAGCTTTCCCGGATCAACAAAGATACCCACGCCATCCGGCAGGCGGTATTTCTGCGCACCCAGCGCCGCGCCGCTGCGCAGATATCCCGCGCCAGACCAGACCGGCAGCGTCGTTTCCACCCCAAGCTCCCACCCGCGCGGCACCGCAAGCGACAGGCTGCCAAGCGTCAGATCAAGCCCGCTGATATCGCCCGTGCCAAGGAACCCCTTGGTCAGACGCTGCATGGCCACCTCGGCAAAGGCAGCCTGACCATTCGACAGAATTACCTGTATCTCTGGCTGGCCTGCGAGCGAAGGACATGCCACAAATACGCTGAACAATCCTATTACGGCTTTGAAATAAGACATCGACCTCGATTTTTCAGTGCAACTGCCTGCGAGCAGAACGATTTTAACGGTCCTACCGAGGGAATGGAGCCATGGCCTATACGATTACCACGTCGCTTGACGCGCTGCTTGAACTATCATCCGGAATCGACCTGAGCGCGATCGCCGCAGTGTCTCTCGAGCATGAGGACGCGCTGTTCGATCTCATTGATCTTGAAGCAGATCTTGTTCTGACAACCATCAGCTCCACACGCCTCGTGGGCACCTATGGCCCATATGCCATGACGCTGACCGGCGCTGGCATCGGTCCGGTCGATTCCGCCGCCGCCCTGCTGAACGCCATCGAGACCGGCACCGCGGACGGCAGCTACGATTCGCTGCGGATCTCACTCGCAGGCACCGAGATTCTGGCGATCGAGGTTGATGGTGATGGTGCGGTGATCACCACCGGCGATGTTGTTCTGGCCATTGACGCGGCGCTGCCACTGACCTTCGCCGCCGCCGAAGACGTGGTTCTGGCGATCGACCTTCTGTTGGCGGATGCGCAAGGCCAGCCCGTCTCGAGCGACGCAGTGCTGGCGGCCCAGGCCTTGCTGAGCACCTATTCGGTCAGCCGCCTCGCGCTGAGCGAAGCCGGTGTCGAACTGGCACAGATCGACATGTCAGAAGATGGCATCGCCATCACCCTTGCGGGCTATACGCTGGCGGTCGACGGGCCGGACCTGTCGAATCTCGACAGCCTCGCCCTGCTTGCGTTCTACAGCGAAGACCTGTCGGACATCGGCATCACCGGTGCGGCGCTGCTTCGCGACGGCGTCATGCTGGCCTCGGCCACCGGAGATCTGTCTACCGGCCCCGGCGAGTTGCTGGTCGATGGCATGGTGTTCGACCAGTTTCTTGCCGACCTGCCGATTGTCGGCCTGGAGCAGGATACCCTGTTCGAAACCGATCCCACCGGCGGCGCAGCGGTGGTGCTGGGCTTTGGCGGGGCCGACACGATCCTTGGCAGCACAGCGGGTGACGCCTTGTTCGGCGGCGACCAAGGCGACGAAATCATGGCTGGCGCAGGCAACGACACGGTGTTCGGCGGCAATGGCGAAGACCTCGTGATGCTAGGCAACGGCGCCGATCTGTTCATCGACAATGGCCAGATCAGCTTTGGCGACGACACGGTCTTCGGCAACGGTGGCAACGACACGCTGCTTGGGGGGGGCGGCAATGACGACCTGCGCGGCCAGCGTGGCAATGACGTGGTGTCCGGCGGTATCGGAGACGACGTGCTGCGCGGGAACGAAGGCTTCGATACGCTGCGCGGCGGAGCCGGAGACGACACGGTGATCGCAGGCGACGGGCGTGACCTTGTGTTTATGGGCGGCGGAGATGATCTGTTCGCCGACAATGGTCAGGGCGGCGCCATCGGCAGCGATACGGTTTATGCCAACGCCGGCAACGACACGATTGGCGGAGGCGCCGGCAACGACGTCTTCTTCGGGCAAGACGGCGCGGATCTGATCTATGGGCGGCTCGGCAACGACCGGCTGTTCGGCGGCAACCAGAACGACACCATGCTGGGCGGCGATGGCAACGATACCATCGCTGGCGGCAACGGCGCCGACAGGTCTTTCGGCGGTAGCGGCAACGATATCTGGTTCGACAACGCGCAAGTCGCCTTCGGCAACGATTATGCGGTCGGCGGCAATGGCAACGACACGTTTTACGCCGGAGGCGGCGACGATACTCTTGTTGGGGGCGCCGGTGCCGATGTCTTCGATTTCTCGTCGGCCACCGGGTCCGACGAGATCGACGATTATCAACTCGGGATCGACAGCTTTGTCGTCACCTCGGATGACTGGACCAGCCGGAGCGTTTTTCTTATCGCGTCGGACGATGGACTGGGCGGCATGGTCACCAGCGTCGGGTTCGAATTTTCGGGGAGTGACCGCATCCTGTTCTGGGGCATCGAGGACAGCGCGGCCCTCGAAACAGACGTGGTTCTGGTCTGATCATCGGCTCCGGGGCGGTGCACCATGCGCTGCCCCTTCGGGCGACTGCGCTTTTATCGAACCAGAGGTGGCGCAGATGGTTGGCTTTTTTGGCAAAAGCCGGAAGACAGCCCTCTCGCGACTCCAGCGTGGTGGCTGTGGTGCATGGGCTGCCCCGTCTACGAGATAACGAGCTGGCCGCCCTGCGCTATCCCGCAGTTGCCAGTCGCGCGGCGGCTTTTTGCGACAGGAAGGCGCAGACCAGCAGTTGTGACATGTGGTAGATCATCAGCGGGAGAACGATCGCGGCCAGATTTTCGGGCGCAAACAGCGCCGTCGCAATGGGCAACCCGGATGCAAGGCTTTTGGTCGACCCGCAATAAAACAATGCCGCGCGATCAGCGGCGGGCAGGCCCGCCGCCCGCCCCGCCCAGACCATCAGCGACATGGTGATGGCCAGAAACCCCAGCACGATGATTGCGAGAACAATCAGCGACATCACCGGCAAGGACGCCCACAGCCCCGATACCGTGCCCGCGCTGAACGCCGAAAACACGATCAGCAAGATCGCCCCCCGGTCGACGATCAGCGTCAGCATCTTGTGCTTGCGCACATGATGACCGACCCACGGACGCGCCAGTTGCCCGACCACGAAGGGCAGCAGGATCTGTGTCGCGATCTTGATGACCGCATCCAGCCGGATGCCTCCGTCGCCGGTGTGCAGCAGCGTTGCCACCAGCAGCGGCGTCAGCACCACGCCCACAAGGTTCGACACCGATGCCGCGCAGATCGCCGCCGGCACGTTGCCCCCGGACATCGACGTGAAGGCGATCGAGCTTTGCACCGTCGATGGCAGCACCGCAAGAAACATCAGGCCCAGCGTCACCGTTGCCCCCAACAGCGGGCCTGCAACAAACGACAGTGCCAGCCCCACGAGCGGAAACATCAGGTAGGTGGCAGCGAGGGTCATGCCCTGTAGTTTCCAGTTGGTCAGCCCCGCCCTGACCGCACCGGAATCCAGCTTGGCGCCATACAGAAAGAACAGCAGCGCGACCGCCCAATAGGTGACATGCCCCAGGATCGTCGCCGTAAGGCCCTGCGCCGGGGCAAGCAGCGCGAGCGCCACCGTCCCCAGCAAGAGCAGCATGTAGGTGTCGATGCCAAGGCGTTTGAGAAAGCTCATTGTCGTCGGTTCCTTGTGGGGTCGTGTCGCCGGGTTCAGAAGCCTGCGGCCTGACCATCCTTGCGTGGGTCTGATCCGGCAGCATATCCGCCGCCGGGCAAGCGATGCACCAACTGCGCGCCACCAAAGCCAAAGGCGTTGTCGGGGGATTCGATGATGATCTCATGCCCCAGCGCGCGCAGTCCGTCCACCACCTCGGGCGACAAAGTGGGTTCGCAGGCGACGTTCAACCCGTCCAACATGCGCCAGCGCGGCGCGTCGGCGGCACTCTGCACGTCCTGATCCCACAGCTGGGTACGCAGGAACAGCTGCACGTGGCCCTGCGCCTGAATCGGGCCGCCCATCATGCCAAAGGCCATCAGGGGCGCGCCTTGTTGCATCGCAAAGCCGGGAATGATGGTGTGAAAGGGGCGTTTGCCCCCGGCGACACAATTGGGATGGCCGGGCGTCGTGGTGAAACCCGCGCCCCGGTTCTGCAACGAAACGCCCACCCCCGGCACAACGACCCCGGACCCGAAGCCAGCGTAATTCGACTGGATGAAACTGACCATCATCCCCGAAGCATCGGCGGTGTTCAGCAACACGGTGCCCCCGCGCTTCGGGGCGCCAACGCCGTGATCCACCGCCTTGCCGGGATCGATCAGCGCGGCGCGGGCCTTCAGATACTCGGGTGCCAGCAGCGCGGTTTCATCCACATCGCTCATGTGATCGCGATCCGCGACAAAGGCGTGCAGGTCGCGGTAGGCCAGCTTGATCGCCTCGATCTGCAAGTGGATCGCCGCCAGATCGTCAGGACCGTGATCGCGGATTGGGGTGTGTTCCAGAATGCCAAGCGCCATGAGCGCGGCAATGCCCTGCCCGTTGGGCGGGATTTCATGCAGCTCGGCATCGCCAAAGGCCTGACTGACGGTGCCACACCAGTCGGGGCGATGCGCCGCAAGGTCTTCGCGGCTCATCACGCTGCCGTTGGCCTGCAAAAAGGCAATGATCTCGTCGGCAATCTCGCCCTCGTAGAACGCCTTGCCGCCAGTGTCGGCGATGGCGCGCAAAGTCCGGGCGGCGCCGGGGTTGCGGAACCGCTCGCCGGCTTTCGGAGCACGGCCCCCCGGCAGGAAGGTTTCGGCAAAGCCCGGCTGGTCTCCCAGCGTCTTCGCGCCGTTTTCCCAGAGCTTTGCAATAACCGGCGATACGATGAACCCGTCTTCGGCATAGCCGATCGCGGGCGCCAGGACGGTGGCAAGGTCAAGCGTGCCGAACCGCTCAGACAGCGCGACCCAAGCACTGACGGCGCCGGGCACCGTAACGCTGTCGACCCCGATCCGGGGCATACCGTCTGGGAACCGCTCAGGCCCCCAGGCGGCAGGCGCGCGACCCGACGCATTCAGCCCGTGCAGTTGCGCCCCGTCCCACAGGATGCAGAACGCATCCGAGCCAAGCCCGTTGCCCGTGGGCTCGACAATGGTCAACGCAGCGGCGGTCGCGATGGCGGCATCGACAGCGTTGCCGCCCTGCCGCAAGATGGTCAGCCCGGCCTGCGTGGCCAACGGCTGAGACGTGGCGACAACATTGTCCGCCAACACCGCAGAGCGGCGCGACGCGTAAACGGGATCATGGCGCAAGTGCATCAGAGGTCCTTTCCTACCGGGGTCGCGGTGGCGCGCAATATGGCGCGCAGCGCAACATCACGACCAAATCTATCAGGGGCGGGCCCACTGGCCCGCCCCCGCATGTCCGTCAAACTTCTGTGTTCGCGACCAGAGTGCCGGTGGCGGACCCGAAGCCAACGCGCGCGCAACCTTCGCGCAGGGCGACGCCGCTGATGGTCAGGCTGTCGCCATCTTCCATGAAGCTGCGGCTTTCACCGTTGCTGAGCGTGATGGGCTTGGTACCGCGCACCGTCATCTCGGCAAAGCAGGCGCAGCTATCATCAGCAGCCCCCGACGCGGTGCCGCTGGCCAGCAGATCCCCCGGCCGCAGGTTGCACCCGTTGCTGGTATGATGGGTGACCATCTGCGAAAACGACCAGTACAGATGCTTGAGATTGGTCAGCGTGATGCGTTCCGCCGGGATGTTGTCGGCCCGCATGGCGGCGGTCTGGATTGTCGCTTCAAGCGTGATGTCCAGCGCACCGCTGTCTTGCGCGACCTCGGATGCAAGATGCGGCAGCGGGGCCGGTTCACCTGTGCGGCGCGGTTCCATCGCAGTACGGAACGGGCGCATCGCCTCTTCGGTCACGATCCACGGCGAGATCGTGGTCGAAAAGCTTTTCGACAGGAACGGGCCAAGCGGCGCGCCTTCGAACCGCTGGGTGTCGCGCAGCGACCAGTCGTTGACGAGGCAAAAGCCAAAGATGTGCGAATCGGCATCATCCACTGCGATGGGCGCGCCCAGCTGGTTTTCACGCCCGATATAGGCACCCACTTCCAGCTCGAAATCGCATTTCGTGGTCGGGGCAAAGGACACCACATCATCTTCGACGGTCTGCACGCGGGGGCGGACGATGTCGCCGTCCAGCCGGATCGAGCTGGCGCGGCTGTGATAGGCAATGGGCAGCGACATGAAGTTCAGCGCCAGCGGGGCGTTGTCACGCATCCGCGAAAAGTGATGCCGCGAGGTCAGGAAGTCGGTGAAATCGCCAACGCTTGCGGGAAGGTGCAGCTCGGCGTCCTTCATCGGAACAAGCGCTTCGGTGATGTCGAAATCGGATGCGCTGTCCGCATCGAGCAAGCTGACCAGCCGCGCCCGAAGCGCCGAGGCCGGAGCGTTGCCCAACGCCATCAGCGCGTTCAGGGTGGTGCCAGAGCAGGCCGCCTGTGCCGCAACCTCGGCGTCGCCGGTCAGCGCGCCCTTTTCCAGCAGAATCGCAAGATTGATGATCTGGTCCCCGATCGCGACCCCCGCAGAGGGTGACCCGCCGCCGACGCTGAAGATACCGAACGGAAGGTTCTGGATCGGGAAATCGCACTGCGCGTCATTGGCAGCGTCAACCACGCACCGGCGCGAAGGGTCGTGGGTTTCATTGAGGCTCGTCATCGTCGTTCCTTTGACTGATCTGCATGTGATGTGGGTTAGGTTTCATTCTGATAGACCCGGCGCAGGGTCGAAAAGAGATGGGTCCGGTTCAGGGTCGTGGCGTGTTCCAGATCGCGGGCAAGCACCGCATCGGCCAATTCCTTGTGGTTGGCGATGTAGTGATCCGGGTCCGACCAGGTGCCCATCAGGATGCGGCGATAGCGGAACGCCTGGCTGTACAGATTGTCCGCCAGCTGAATGATGCGCGGCGAGCCGCAGCCCGCCAGAAGTGATGCGTGAAACTGCCGGTGCAGCCGGTCGAGGTCTTCGTGCTGTTCGCCAAAACTGCTGCCGTGCCGTTCAACGAAAAGTCGCAGGCGGTGCATCTGGGCAAGAACGTCCGTTTCCCAGTCATCACCGCCCAACTCCATCGACAGTCGAATGCCTTCGCATTCGATCAATAGCCGGGTGTTGGTGATATCGATCAGATCCGCCTCGCTCAACTCTCGCACAAAGAACCCGCGCCGCCCGGAGGCAACGATCAGGTTCTGGGATACCAGACGAGACAGGGCTTCACGGATTGGGGTCGCACCGATTTCGTAGGTATCGACCAGATGGGTGATGCCCAGCTTCACCCCCGGAGGCAGCTTTCCCGAAAGGATATCGTGATGAAGCCGTTGGACCGCTTGCTCGGTCAGAGTCACAGTTTCTGGGTTTAAATCCTGTTGCGCCATGAAAAAATCCCTGCCCTGCACTGACCGTCGATAGCTTATCGATTAACCAACTGAAAATACATTCGTCAACATTAAATATGTAAATTATAATTCTATCGATAAAATGTTGACAGATCGATCAACAAACGTTCCTTTCAGAACCAGCCGACTCCGATCGCCCACGGCGAACAGACCGGCATCGCCAGCGCGATCAAAGGATCGCACGGACAAAAACAACGACAGGGACTGCGTGACAAAATGACAAAGATTCGACTTCACACGGGAACGGCAGTGCTTGCCGCAACGGTGGCCTTGGCCGCCGGTGCCGGGACGCGCGCCACAGCACAGGACTTGGGCGAACTGGTCGCGCCCATGTCGCTTTCCTACTACGCCGCCGATTTCGGCCCGCGCTACGAGCAATCCTCCCGGGTTCTGGCGTCGGAATGGGAAAAGCTCGGGCTTGAGCTGAACCTTGAGCCGATCCAGTTCAGCACCTTCGTGTCGACCATCAACGTTGGTGGCGGGCTTGAAGACATGGCGTTCGTCAGTGTCGGATCTGACCCTGACCGGGTCGACCCGACCTATTGGGCCTATGACCAGTCGGCCTGCGGGCAGCGGCGCAACGCTTCGAAATGGTGTGATGAAGCCTATTCCGAACTGGCCGAAGCACAGCGCAGCATGGTCGATCAGGCCAAGCGCGAAGAAGCCGTGAAGGAGCTGCAACAGCTGCATTTCGAAAGCACGCCGTGGTGGCCTGTCACGCATAACGTGTTCGGAATGCTGTGGAACAATGAAAAATGGGGCAACGTGCAAAGCCCTTCGCCCGTCAACCCGGCGGAAACACAGGTCAACCCGTGGCTGAACATGAAGCCGCTGGGCGATGACCGCATCCTTGACTGGGGTTATTTCGAAGACGTCAACACCTACAACCCGCTGGCCGAAGAAGGCGCCGTGGGCTGGGTCCGGTTCATCTATGACACCTTTGGCAAGATCGATTCCGATGGCAGCGTGATGCCTTGGGCTGCCGAATCCTGGGAATTCACCGAAGACACCACCCTGCGCATCAACCTGCGCGCCGGGATGACCTTCCATGATGGCAAGCCCGTCACCGCCGATGACGCCGTGTTCACGCTCAACAAGGTGATCGATGTGCAGCCGCCGTCGATGGCCGCGCGGATCGTCACGCTTGAATCCGCCGAAATGATCGATGAGCTGACCTTTGACATCAATTTGACGGCGCCCGATGCGTCTTTTGTCACCACCGGCCTGCCGTTCCTGTTTATCCTGCCGAAACATCTGTGGGAAGACTACGACGGCGACATCCTTGCCCGTGACGTGGTTGAAGAAGGCGTCGTGATCGGCAGCGGTCCGTTCAGCTTCAAGGAATGGCGCCGCAACGAAGTTCACGAGCTGGAAACCCACAAGGCGCATTGGGCGGCAGCGGAATATGACGGGCTGCGGCGTCTGGCCTTGGGTCAGGCAGATGCGATCCGCTCGGCGCTGCTTAGCGGTCAGGTTGATCTTGCGACCGGTATTCTGCCGACGGCGGCCATGGACGATCTGTCCCGTCAGAACGATTACCTGAGCTTCGTCGACGAGAACTCGCACGGCACCACGATGGTCTGGGTGAACAACGAAAAGGCGCCGTTCAACGATCTGGCGTTCCGCCGGGCGCTGCGCCAGTCGACCAACAAGGATCGCGTGGTCATCGAAGCGCATCTGGGCTTTGCCAACAAGGCTGGCTCTGGGCCGATCCCGAACCAGCTTTCGGCGTGGTATGACGACAGCCTGCCCGAGGTGACCTTCGACATCGAAGCCGCGCGGAAGATCCTCGCAGACGCCGGCTATGGCTGGGACAATCAGGGCCGCCTGCACTACCCCGCAGACTGATCCGGCCAGCGGTCCGCCGGAGGCGGCGGGCCGCTCGTTTCCCAACCCAGCTAAAATGGAGACCAATCGATGAGGGGCTATATCCTTCGCCGCCTTGCCCAGAGCGCCTTGGTGATCTGGGCTGTCACGACGGTGATGTTCGTGATGTTCCGCGTGATGCCATCCGATCCCACGGCAATCCTGATGGACCGCGGGATGACCGAAGAGGCACAACAGCGTCTATTGCAGGAATGGGGCCTGACCGGCTCGCTCTGGGATCAGTACGTCGCGTACATGCTGAACCTGATCCAAGGGGATTTCGGGTCATCGTTCTTTTACCGCAAACCGGTGTGGGAGGTGCTTTTCCCGCTGATCGTGAACACCCTGTGGGTGGCGGTTCCGGGCCTGTTGCTGGGGGCTGCGATCGGCTCTGGGCTGGGGCTTCTGGTGGGCTGGGCCCCGCGTGGCGGGCGCATCGAAACCACCGGCATCTATCTCGCGACGATCATCCGGGGCGTGCCGAATTTCGTGATCGGCATCGCGATGCTGGCGCTGTTTTCCAGCACCCTTGGCTGGTTTCCGGCCTTCGGCATGAGCTCGGTCGGAGTCGAACAGGAAGGCTGGCGGATTTTCTCGCTGGATTTCCTGCACCATCTGGCTTTGCCGCTGATCGCCGTGGCGATCTACTTCCTGCCCGAGAACCTGCTGCTGATGCGCAGCGGCGTGGTCGAGAACCGCACCGAAGATTACATCGAACTGGTGCGCGCCAAAGGCGTCGCGCCTGCCCGTGTCGCTTGGCACGCTGGCCGCAATTCCCTGCTTCCGCTGATCACATGGCTGTTTCCGGCGCTGGCCGAAACCATCGCCGGTGTGATCGTCGTTGAAATCGTCTTCAGTTGGCCCGGCGTCGGGCGTGAACTGGTCCTCGCCGTCACGCGTCAGGACTATCCGCTGGCGCAATCGGCCTTCTTCCTGCTGGCAGTGCTGATCGTGGTGGCAAACCTCGCCGCCGATTTGCTCTACGGCAAACTGGACCCCCGCGTGGTATACAAATGAGCGATCTTTCACATTCTTCTGGCGCCAGCCACGGCTGGCTGGCCTCGCTGCGGCAGACCTTCCGGCTGCTCATGCAGGACAGCTTTGCCGCGTCGGGGCTGATCATTCTGGGCATGTTCATCGTGCTGGCCATCGTGGCGCCGATCTTCGCCCCATATGACCCCTACGAGGTGATGATGACCGAAGCGGGACGGCTGAACCGACTGTCTCCTCCGACGCTGGCGCATCCGTTCGGCACCACCGCCTATGGCAACGACGTGCTGAGCCAGTTCATGCATGGGGCCCGTGTGGCGATGATCGTGGGGCTTGTGGCCGCGCTTGCCGTAGGCCTCGTGTCGACCGTGGTCGGCATCGTGGCGGGGTATTTCGGGGGCTGGATCGATGACATTCTGATGCGCCTGACCGATGTGGCGCTCAGCATTCCGACCTTGCCCTTTGCCATTGTGGCGGTGTCGCTACTGGGGCCGAGCCTGCAGAACATCATCTTGGTCATTTCGGTGCTGTTCTGGCGCAACGGCGCGCGCATCATCCGGTCTGCGGTGCTGACCGAACGCGAGCGGGTCTATGTCCGCTGGGCGCGCGCGGCGGGAGCGTCGCATGCGCATGTCATCTTTCATCACATCCTGCCCAACACCATTCGCGTGGTGTTCCTGTGGATCACCATGTCGGTGGCCTTTGCCATCCTGACCGAGGCCAGCCTGAGCTTTCTGGGTCTGGGCGATCCGTCGGTGATCAGCTGGGGCCAGATGCTGAACACCGCGTTTTCCAGCGGCAGCCTGCGCACCGCTTGGTGGTGGGTCGTGCCACCCTGCCTTGCGCTGACGCTTCTGGTCTCGTCGCTGTACCTGATCGGCCGCGGCTATGAAGAACAGACCAACCCACGCCTGCGGAGGGTATAATGCAGACTGAAACGGCACTCGCCAGGGATCTGCGATCCAAACCCGCAGCCCTGCTACAGGTCGAAGACCTGAGCATCAGCTACCAGACCACCAAAGGCCCGTTTCACGCGGTGGACAAGGTCAGCTTTACCGTAGAACCGGGCAGCACGCTGGGGCTTGTCGGGGAATCCGGCTGCGGCAAAAGCACGGTGGTGAAATCGCTGATGGGGCTTTTGCCCCTCCAGACCGCCATCACCGGGCAGGCAAAGCTGAACGGGCACAACATTCTGGGCCTGTCCGAAACCGCGCTGCGCGATGTGCGCTGGACGCAGCTTGCCCTGATCACTCAAAGCGCGATGAACTCGCTTGATCCGGTCTATTGCGTCGGCGATCAGATCGTTGAATCCATCCGCGCCCATGTCAGCGTGTCCAAGACCGAAGCATGGCAGCGCGCCGAAGAGCTGTTCGCCATCGTCGGCCTTCCCGCCGGTCGGCTGCATGAATTCCCGCACCAGTTTTCGGGGGGCATGCGCCAGCGCGCGGTGATCGCCATGGCGCTTAGCCTGAACGCAGGCTTGTTGCTGGCGGACGAGCCGACAACGGCGCTTGATCCGATCATGCAGGATCAGATCATGGCCCGGATCCGGGGGATCAATGCGCAGATGCGGCGCTCGATGATCCTTGTGACCCACGACATCGCCGTCGTGTCGGAAACCTGCGATACCATCGCGGTGATGTACGCAGGTCAGGTCGTGGAATCCGGTAGCACCGCCGACGTGCTGGGCAAGCCCACGCATCCCTACACGATGGGCTTGCAGAACGCCTTTCCCCGGTTGCCGCGCAAGGGCGAACCCCGGTTGCCGCTGATTTCGATCCCCGGCACCGTCCCGAACCTGTCATCCCCTCCACATGGGTGCCGGTTCGCAAGCCGGTGCCCCTTCGCCACGGATCTGTGCCGGTCGACCCCGCCCCCGGCAGCGCGTCCCGAAACCCGCCAAAGCGCCGCTTGCCACTACATCGACCGCGCCGCTGAATTTCGCGCCATCGCACAGCAGCCCGAAACATGGCGCCGGAAGGAGAATTGATATGAACACCAACGCGGTCGTCATCCAGGCACAGGACCTTCAGACGCATTTTGCCCTGCGGTCTGGCGTGTTCAGCGCCCTCACCGGACAAAAACCTGTCGCCGTGCGCGCGCTGGACGGTGTCGATCTGACCATCCGACGCCGGGAGGTGGTTGGGCTGATCGGCGAATCCGGCTGCGGTAAGTCCACGCTCGGAATGTCGCTTGTGCGCATGTACCAGCCCACGGGCGGCAAGATCCGTTTCTTTGGCGATGACATTACCGATGTGCAGGGCGCTGAACTGAAATCCTATCGCCATCAGGCCCAGCTGATCTTTCAAGACCCCTACAGCTCGCTCAATCCGCGACTGACCATCGGGGAAATAGTCGAAGAGCCTTTGCGCATTCACCGCATCGGCACCGCCGCAGATCGCGCCCGGAAGGTCGCCCATGCGCTGGATCTGGTGCGGGTTCCGGCCAGCGAATACCTGCACCGCTATCCCAACGCCCTGTCCGGCGGGCAGCGTCAACGCATCGCCATCGCCCGGGCGCTGGTGCTTGAGCCGAAGTTCATCGTTGCCGATGAACCCGTATCGATGCTGGACGTGTCGATTCAGGCCAGTGTTCTGGAAATCCTTGACGAGTTGTCAAAGGAGCTTGGACTGGCGGTTTTGTATATCTCGCATGACATCGCGACAGTCGGGTATATCTGCGACCATGTGGCGGTGATGTACCTTGGGCAGATCGTCGAAGAAGGCCCTGCCGAAGACATCCTGACTGCCCCACGTCACCCCTATACCCAGCGGCTCATGGCGGCGATCCCGTCGGTATCGGGCGAGCGCAGCCGGGAACGCGTCGAGTTGTCAGGAGACGTGCCCTCGCCGCTGAATGTCCCGCCCGGATGCCGGTTTTCGTCCCGTTGCCCCTATGCGACCGACCTGTGCCGCACCGAGCCGCCCGCACTGGCGAACGATATCGGGACACAGCGCGTCCGCTGCCACCTGTACAGCGCCGAAGGTATGGCACCAGCCAACGAGCCTGAAATGGTATAGCTATTTGATCCCATGGCGATGATACGATCCATCCTCGGGCTTGGAAGGAAGCATCGCCGAATACGATCGTCACGGAAGCGCCGCAGGCGACCTGCATTGCGAAACCGCCGAGAAGGGCTGGCGATGCGCCACGTGATCTGGACCGCTCTGACGTCAATCGTCGGCGCGTCACTGCCGATGTGATTGTTGCCCCAGACGGCTTTATTTCAATAACCCGTCTGGGGTTCACCGCATATATTCTGCGCGATAGCTGGTTGGCATGAGCCGTTGGCCCGACGCAGTACAAAACCGGGAACTCGCCATCCTCTCCCCCGCAGAGAAGCAATGCGGATCACTCCCGATCCCTTGACCGATCGCACGTGCTTGCAGGTGTGAGAGGTTGCTTTGATCCCAAGATGGTTCGGGCGCCACCTGCTGCTGGCAGACGTGCCCGTCGGTGCCCTCGCGGCGGTCGATGCGCCACACGTGATCTGGCATCCCCTCGGCGGCATCTTGACGATACGCTTGTCGGGCAGTGCATGGCCCGTGACTTCAACCGCCATGTCGCAGAGAGCCAACTCTGCATCGGCGTATTTCATCGCACACCGATTTTAGCATACTTGGGACAAAGACCGTAGGAGAACGGTGTCAGGGGCAAGCGGTCATGCGCTCGCCCCCCACTTTGCGCAAAAAAAATCTGGCCGCAAACCTCGCGCGGCCGGAAACGCTTGTCTGGATTGACCCTGTTGCCGAAGTCGAGACCCTAGCTGCGGCCCTTCCATGGCACCAGAAATGCCTCGGCCTTTCGCATCAGGATATCGATGCCAAAACCGATCAGACCGATCAACACGATGCCCATAAGCACAATGTCCGTGGCCTGAAACTTGGACGCCGCAACGATCATCTTGCCGGCGCCTTTTTCCGCCGCGACAAGCTCGGCGGCCACAACCGTCCCCCAGCAGACCCCCATGGCGACCCGTGCGCCGGTGAAGATTTCCGGTAGGGAATTGGGCACGATCACGTGGCGCAGAATTTGCCATTTGCTCGCCCCGAGCGAATAGGCGGCCTGCACCTTGGTGATGTTGACGCCAGACACGCCTGCGCGGGCCGAAATGATCATCACCCAGAGCGCCGCGAGGAACAGCAGCACGATCTTGCCGCTTTCGCCAATGCCGAACCAGATGATCACCAGAGGGATCAGGGCCAGTGGCGGGACCGGGCGCATGAACTCGACGATCGGATCAAACCAGCCGCGCGCCCAGCCCGAAAGCCCCATCGCATATCCCAAGGGAATACCGACAAGAGAGCCAAGCAGAAAACCTGCGATCACGCGCCACAGCGACCAGCCGACATGCTCGGCAAGCGAGACGTTCTGGTAGCCGTCAGTGGCGATTTCCCAGAACCGTGAGAACGCGGCTTCGGGAGACGGCAGCCAGATCGGTTCCATCTGCCAGCCTGCGTCGGGGGAGAAGTTCAAAGAGCCTTTTCCGGTCATGGTCACCTCGCCATGGCGCACTTTGACCGTCTCTCCGGGAGCAATGGCTTTGCCCTCGATGGCGATGATCTTGCTGTCTTCACCGTCATTGGCTTGTGCACGAATGAGCACCGAACGCCATTCCGCCACAGTGGCCGCGTCCCCTTGTGCAAAGCCGCTGGACGCCGCCGACTCGGGCGCGTCGACCACTTCGCCCGCCGGATGCACGAGCACATCGACCGTGGCTTGAGCGGTCTCACCGGCCGGGTTTTCGGCGGTGTAGGTAAAGCTCGTCTCACCACGGAACGGTCCCGGCATATGGATCGGAACCAGCTTGGAGTCCGTGAATGCCCCCCAGACAAGAAAGATCATCGCAACCGAGATGATCGACGCCGCCCGATCCGGAACAACCGCGCTTTCATCGCCGAAGGTCACGGTCTTGAGCGAGGTAAAATCCGTGGTCTTGCTCATGAAGCCGCGGGCAAATTTCACGAGGGCAAAGGCCCCGACAAACAGGCCCACGTAGATCAATAGAACGATAATACCAGACATGTTCAGCTCTCAGCCCCGCCCATGATTTCTTCTTCCATTTCCCAGATCATCTGAAGGATTTCTTTTTTCGTTTCCCCAAAATCGGGGTCCTCCTTGACGGTTCTGAGGTCGGCGCCAACGGCCCGATCGGCAAACGGAAGGTTATATTCCTTGAAGATCCGGCCCGGGCGCGGCGCCATCACCAGCAGGCGTTCGCCCAGCAACAGGGCCTCGTCGACCGAATGGGTGATCAGGATGATCGTCTTGCCGGTCTTCTTCCACAGATCGAGCACAAGCCCCTGCATCTTCTCACGGGTGAGGGCATCGAGCGCGCCCAGAGGTTCATCCATCAGGATCACCTCGGGATCATTGGCCAGACACCGCGCAAGCGCGACACGCTGCTGCATGCCGCCAGACAGTTCATAAACCGCCTTGTTCTTGAAATCGCGCAGACCCACCGTATCGAGAAGGTTCTCGACAATCGTGTTGCGTTCGGTCTCTTCCATCTTCTTCATGCGCGGCCCGAAATCCACGTTGTGCCGCACGCTCATCCATTCGAACAAAGCGCCTTTCTGGAACACCATGCCGCGTTCCGGGCCGGGGCCCGTAACCTGCTTGCCGTCCAGAGTCACCGTGCCCGAGGTGGGGGCAAGAAACCCTGCTAGGATGTTCAAAAGCGTGGATTTGCCACATCCCGAAGGACCAAGGACGGAGAGAAGTTCGCCCTTTTTCAGCTGAAGTGACACGTCTTGCAGGGCCTGAACGTGTGAGCCGTCCGGCAATTCAAAACGCATGGAAATGTCATTGATTGTCAGATCGCCCACTTGGGAACTCCCTGTCCATGAGGGTTTGTCGTCAGGATGTACATGCGGCGCCAGATGCGCCGCATGTGGTGTTGATCGTCGCGCCGATTACTTGATCGCGTTGAGCGGGCCGAGGGCAATCGTGCCTTCATAGCTGTCGAGCGCCGAAGGGATGGCACCGGCCTCGACAAACACGTCGGCAACGCCCTTCATGTAGCTTGCAGCCGTGCCGCCGAGCCACGTTCCGGAAACCTGCTGTTCGATCGTCGGGAAGGTGAACCCGGAGATCGACGCCAGCGCGGCCTCTTCGTCCATGCCGGATTCCATCGCGATTTTGGTCAGCATGTCGGCTGGTTGCGACGCCTTCCAAGTCGCATTGGCTTCGGCTGTGACGGCGAGGAATTTCGAGACCAGCGCTTCGTTCTCGACGATGAAATCGGAAGGCGAAGAGGTGACGTCGAAGATCAGGATGCCAAGCTCTTCCTTTTCCGCGCCGGTCAGAAGAATATTGCCGTGCTCTTTCATGCGGGAAAGCCCACCGCCGTAACCGCAGGCGAAATCGACAGAGCCTTGCGCCAGGGCAGCGGCCCCGTCCGTCGGAGCCATATCGACAATCTCGAGGGTCGAGATATCAACGCCGAAATGATCCATCTGCTTGAGAAAGCCGAAATGCGAGGCGGTGCCGAGGGGCACGGCGACCTTCTTGCCTGCCAGCTCCCCGGCGTCGTCCTTGGTGATCTCCAGCTCGGTCGCCACGACACAGTTGTCGTTATCCGAATAGCTCACCGCCACGTCGACGATTTGCAGCGGCTGACCTGAGGATACGGCGACCACGAAGGGCGGCACGCCTTGGCTGACGGCGATTTGCACATCGCCAGAGGCCATGGCCGCAGACATTGCGGTGCCGGTCTCGAAGCTGACCCAGTTCACCTCCATGCCGAGCGCTTCTTCATAAGCCCCGTCGGCTTTCGCGGCGAGAAACGGCATCGGCCATTCGAGGAAATATCCGACGGTCAGGGTGTCCTGCGCAAAGGCGGAGGTGGCGGCGGCGAAGCTCGCCAGTGCCATCGAAGAGGCGCCCAAGCGCAGTTTCAGAAAGGTCGTCATGTGGTTCTCCTTGCTGGGGTCGGACATCTCTGTGTCCGGGGGCTGTGATCTGTAGGTCCGATCCAGTGCAGTGTGTCCTGCATCTCGTGGTGATCGTGATCGTAAAGAGTAATCCTTTGTCAGGGGAGGATGCCCGAGGCTTGCGTGGTCCCCGGAGCGATCTCTTCCGGGACGGGCGGATGATTGTGTCAAACGCATTGCAAGAGCTAAAGGATGCCCCCCCTATGTGGTCAATTCGGTGGCCTGTCGGTTCAGGAAATCAGAACGATTGTCCCGACAAACTTGAACGCACGATCAGGGTCGGCATTTTCTGGACGATATGATATCTCTTTTTTTCTAACGACTTGCCGACATGCACGCGGTATTTTGGCTGAGTCTCCCCCACAGTTCCGCTGCTCAGTTTTCATGCAGCTTACGAAGATCGCGGGGTTCCCAGTCGTGTTGCGCGGGGTGTGATGTTTGGAATCGCGCAGGAATTTCGACCATCGCGAGCGGGACCGAGCCGGCCGCCGGGAGCGCGCGATGGTGTGTCTCGGTGTATTTCGAGAGCGCGCTTGTGCAGGCGATCAAGGCAGCCCTGAGCCGGAGACTGTCCGACCAGAGGAGGCCAAAACGGTGCGTGGGCCTCTTCAACCGCTTGAGCGATGGACGTCACAGGGCTGTCCGATCCTATGTAGGTCGACCCTGCCCCGACCCCATAGGGAAGAAAATTCGGGGTTTTGCGCGCGCCTGAGGTTCGCTTGATCGCCAACCGCCTTGCAAAAGGCAGGAATTCGTCGCAGCTTAATCGGCACACAGATGTGCTGCCTCGACGCGCCGACTGTCATAGGACCAAGCTTCTGCAAGCGACGTCGCCCGCGCTCCGAATTAACCGCCCATGAGGCCCGCCATTCACTCGCTGCCCGTTTCCATCGACCGCGACAGCAAGGAGCCGATCCAGAGCCAGTTGCGCCGAGGTATCATCACGGCCATCGACTCGGGCCAGTTGATGCCAGGGCGCAAGATGCTCTCGACGCGGCTTCTGGCCGATCAACTGGGCGTTGCACGCAATACGGTTTCCGCCGTCTTCGAGGAACTGATGGCGCGCGGATACCTGGAGGCGCGCCCCCGTCGGGGCTATTTTGTCAGCGACAGCAAGCCTCCGGCGAATGATCGGAGCGATCCTGCGGCTACGCTCGATTGGGAAGGCCGTCTCAACCATCATCCGTCACGGCTCAACCACATCCGCAAGACTCTGAACTGGCGCAGTTACAAATACCCGTTCATCTATGGTCAGGTAGACCCCGGGCTGTTCCCACTGAACGCTTGGCGCAGCTCGTCGCGGGACATGCTGGGACGAGCCTCGGTGGACTGGTGGGGGGCGGATCGGGCCGTGGATGACGACCCCATGTTGATCGAGCAGATCCTGACTCAGGTTCTGCCCGATCGCGGCATCTATGCCCGCCCCGAAGAGGTGATGATCACCCTCGGGGCGCAGGAGGGGCTGTACCTTATTTCGCAACTGTTGTCCGGGGCTGGAAAACGGGTGGGATGCGAAATGCCCGGCTATCCCGATTCACGGTTCATTTTCGACTTGGCCGGGGCTGATCTGGTGCCCTTGAGCGTCGACACGCAAGGGGCGGTCATCCCGCCGAATGCAGGGTTGGATCTGGCGATTCTGACCCCCGGCGCGCATTGTCCATCAATGACCGTGATGTCGGATGCCCGGCGCAACGAGACCCTCGCCCTCGCGGCGAAAGAGGATTTCCTGATCGTCGAAGATGACTATGAAGGCGACGTGTCCTTCGCCAAGGACCTTGCTCTCAAATCCCGCGACAAAGAGGGGCGCGTCCTTTATCTGGGCACCTTGTCCAAAGTACTGGCACCCGGAGTCCGCCTTGGCTACATCGTGGCCCCCGCGCCTGTCATCCTGGAAGCGCGGTGGTTGCGGCGACTGATTCACCGCTCGGCCCCACTTAACAACCAGCGGGCTGCGGCGATCTTTCTGGCGGAGGGCTATTACCGCAACCTTGTCCGCAAATTGCGCAGCACCTATCAGGCGCGCTGGGAAACGGTGATGGCTCATCTGCCGGACCTGATGCCCGGGTTCCGCGCGCCCGATCCGTGCCATCCGGGGCGAAGCGTCTGGCTGGAAGCCCCCGAGGGGCTGGATGCGCATCTGCTTTTGCAGGAGGCGATGGCGCAGGGGATCCTGTTCGAAAGCGGCGATCCATTCGTGGAGCCGCACCAGAGAGGGCGCTTCCTGAGGCTTGGTCTTTCCGTCACTGAAACGCAGACAATCGTGCCCGGAATGCGCAAGCTCGGAGAAATCGCGGCGCGCCTGTAAGTCCGGGCCGAAGACGCGCCCAGCCCTTGCAGCAACCTCGACCCGCTGTGGGTGAACCGCCATAGGCAGGCGTAGCGGCGCAAACTGGCCCAATGGTTATAAGATCGCTGGCCCGATCCTGGCCGCAGACTCTGCGCTAGAGAACGGCCATTCACCTTTGGAGCGCCGCCCATGACCGTCATGATAGTATTGTTTGTTGTTGTTGCTGTCCTGTTCTCGTCTATCATTCGCGGCATTGCCGGCTTTGGCTTCGCGATTGTCGCGGTGCCTGTTGTGTCGCTGGTCCTGCCACCACTGGAAGCGGTCGCGCTAGCCGTGCTGATGCAATTGATCGTGGGCTTTCATGATGTCCGTGCGCTGCGCAAAGATATTCACAAGCCTTCGCTGCTGCGCTTGGCGCTTGGCTCTTTGGTCGGAACGCCCATCGGAATCTTTGCCCTGGCCGTGATGACGCCGGATGCAGCGCGCATCCTGATTTCCGTGTCGGTGATGTTCGGGCTGTTGCTGTTGCTGCGCTACAAACCCACCGAGCCACGCCCCAGCGGGCATCTGGCTGCAGTCACCGGTGTCGCTTCCGGCGTGTTTTCGGGCCTCGCCGCCATGCCCGGGCCGCCCGCCGTGGCCTATTACCTTGGGGTCGGAATGCCCGCGAAGGAAACCCGCGCCTCCTTGCTGATATTCTTCTTCTTCTCGGCCCTGATCGCCACACCGGGATTGGCCGTTGCCGGGGCGATCGATCTTCACATGCTGTTTCTGGTGGGCCTGTCGGTTCCGGGTCTGATCTTTGGCACATGGCTTGGCACAGAGGCGTTCAAACGTCTTGGCTCTGACCAGTATCGGACGATCGCAATCGGTGTGATGGCCGTGTCCGCCGTGATTTCGGGCTGGCGCGGACTGGCTGCCTATCTCTGAACACGAGAGATTTTCCGGGCAGGAACGGCTCTGGCACATGCTGCCAAGGTCGTTTGTTGCTTTTCGCGCACCTTGCGCTCAGACCGCAAAATGCCTCTTCGTGGACGCTAAGAAAAATCCTTTGGGGGATGTCACAGACAAAGCGCAACCTCTCTCTCCCGACGATGGAGAAGCTGCGCGGAACAAAGCGATCACGTGCCCGATCCCCGAGGTCGCCTGATTGATCCCGGGTTTGATCTCGGGCAGGCTGGCGCCGTCGATCGACGACGAAATTCAATGCCTCCAACGGGGACAGCTTCCGCATTCGTGGGGCTTTGTTTCACAAATCAGGGTTTAAATGTGCTTTCCCATTCCCGTTCGGACTTACCCTGCGGCCTCAGTGACGGGTATGCCAAGAGCGGTGTAGCGGTTGAGAATTGCGAAGCGGATTTGGATTTCCGCGACTTGCCGATCACAGTCCCGCGCCAAAAGCGATTGGCCCGTTAATCTCACACAATGCATCTTGGTCTCGACACGGCTCCGGCGGTGGTAGCCACTCCATCGCCGCCATATGGCGCGGCCCAGATATCGCGATGCGTTGACCGCTTCGTTTCGGGCGATGGCCCCCGCGCTCGTGGGCTTCCACGGCTTTGTTCTTTCGCGGGGGTATGACGGCATTAGCCCCTCGAGCAGCAATCGCGTCGTGGCATTTACGGGGTGAAAGGCGGCCTGGAATTGATCCAGTGGATCAATTCAGCCCTGCACGGGCGGAGCCCCGGGGGCACCATCCGCTGTGAGCGATCCGATGTCCTGATCAGGCGGGATTTGACCCAATAGCTCGGGTAGCATGGGTGCGTCACCCACATTTCTGGTGGTGACCTCGACAGCCCTAACTTCCAGCGTTTCTTCATCGATCCCTATGTGTATCTTGCGCCAAACGCGCCGCTTGGAGCCGCCATGGTTGCGAGCGTTCCACTCGCCTTCACCTTCGGCTTTGATGCCGGTCCTGTCGATGAGAGGGTTCAATGGGCCGGTTCCACCGCGATACGGTAGGCTTACGTTCAGCGTTCTTTGACGACGACACAGGGTGCTGAAATCCGGAACAGCCCAGTCCAGTCCAGTCCGACAAACTGCAACAAGCTTTCCACGAAGCCAGTCGTTTGCCGCAATGGCAAGCCAAACAGGACTTTGAGTGTCAGGCAGGTTTGAATCGCGGCGTCACTGAATTGGCGTTGCCGACCACGTTTGCCGCCAGGGGGTGGCACCCAGATCATCTCGGGATCAAACCAGATCGAAAGTGAACCGCGTTGCTTCAGCGCGGTGTTGTGCGAAGGCCAGTTTCTGGTCTCGTACTTCATGGGGACCAACTGCTCTTCCCCTTCAGCTATCACGCTGGACTCAAACAGTGAATCCCATCAAGATATTTGTGCAACAAAGCCCGCCCGACGGATCGAAACACGATTTCGGCGTCGTCTGGGGCCCATTGTATTCGGTAAAGCATTGGTATCGCTTAAAAATCTTGCAACTGCTTGGAGCCGTAGATCATGTTGGAGACCATTTCCCCCTCATTCACCTTCGTGAAATCAGGAATCTTCTACTTTAGCCGTCGCATCCCGACCGAGCTGAAGAGCCACTACACTTCGCCCCGCATCGTCTTCTCGCTTCGCACGAGGTCCGCCCGGATCGCCGAGGCAAGGGCCAGACGTGCGGCTGATCAGCTCGACGAGTACTGATTCCACCTGCGCTCGCAGTCCAAAGAGTTGCCCGGGAAGCAGATGCTCCGGCTGCAGCGGGATCCCCAAGCGACCCCCACTTCTATAGCAGCGCCAATCTTCGAAGCAGCAACCAGCACCATCAAGCTCCCAGAAAGCATGTCCCTCTACCTCAAGCACAAGGGCAACAACCGCCTCGCGACCTTTCAACGCGGCGGTTTGTGAGATCATGTCCTTGCTCATGGGGGGCTCCTTGATCCGCAGGTCAGCTGAGCACCTAACCCTTCCGAGCTCTGCCCAAAAGTTGGGGACGGCTGTCATCAGGTGGCGGCTTGGAATTGCTTGATGCCGTTTTTGAACTCAATCCCCTGAATGATTTCGGGCAGACGTTATGGCCCGGAGATCTTCCGCCACGTCTTCCTGGCTGCCTCAACCGCAAGACCATGGCGAGGGCCGTTTTGCGGTTGAGGCAGTCCCTGGTTTTCCGGGGGCGATTGCGGACCGTGGCAAAGACGCTCTCTATCGGGGTCGTGGTCCGGACAGGCTTTTAGGGCTCGGCCGGGACGTCGTAGAAGGCGGGGCGCTCGTCGCGGTCCTTGACCAGCTTGCCGACGGCCTTCTCGTGTTTCACGCCGTTGGTTTCGACGCAGAGATCGATGGCGGCATTCGCCTCCTTCTTCGTCCCGGCCATCCAGATGTCCTGCAGGTTCGCCTTGGCCTTGTCATGCAGGGATTTGGGCATGGCCCCCGGAACGTTCGCCGTCTTGTGGACCCAGCATCGCTGCGCGCGCGCGCCGGGAAAGGCCTCGCGCAGCGCCGTCCAGACCCCGACCGCCCCATCGCCGACGGCCAGCTCCGGCGGATCGGTCAAGCCACGTTTCTTCAGTCCTTTCAGAGGGTCGCGCCAGCTGTCGGCATTTTCGCGGACCCCGTCCATGATCGCCAAAACGTCCGTCTCACCGAATTCGTCAGCGCCGATAATCACCAACATACATTGACGATCTTCATCCAGGCGGGGCGTGAAGCAGACCCCGTCCGCCCAGATGCAGACAGAGCGTTTGCTCTTCAGATCACGCTTGCGCCAGGCCTCGTACGCCTCCCACCACGTCGCTTTCAGGCGGGTGATGGTCGAAGACGACAGCCCCTCGGCATCCGGCCCGATGATGTCCCAACTGATGGTGTAGCTCACGACGGGCCTCGCGCTCACCGGCGGGCCGAGCTTGTCAGTCGCGCTGC